>JBGALP010000106.1:0-16387 GCA_044223805.1 Agriterribacter sp. | reverse complement strand
ATTCACGGATTTTTTGCATGATTAAATGGTAAAGCATGGATTATACAGAACTGCAGGTAACCAGTAATTTCAGCTTTCTGCGCGGGGCTTCTCACCCGGAAGAACTCGTAGACCAGGCGGACGCTTACGGTTATAAAGCCATCGCTGTTACAGACCGGAATAGTCTTGCAGGCATTGTACGTGCTTTTGCGGCAGCTAAAAAGAAAAATATCCGTTTGATTCCAGCCTGCAGGCTTGATCTGCTGGACGGATATCCCCTGTTGGCTTATCCGACTAACATTAAAGCCTATGCGCAATTGAGTAACCTGCTTACTATTGGCAACAGGCGCACAGAGAAAGGAAAATGCAATCTCTACAAAGCAGATGTATATCAACATGCGGAAGGAATATTATTTATTGCTATTCCACCTTCGGTATTAAATAAGCATTTCGAATTTGACGCTTCCTTCAAAAAACAGTTACAGGAATATAAAACTATCCTGAAAGATGCACTGTATATAGCAGCCACCAAACATTATGGCGGCGACGATGGCAAACAGTTGCATCGTATTTACCGGCTTTCTGAAGCATTGCATACACCAATGGTTGCCACCAATGATGTACATTATCATCATCCGCTCCGAAGAGAATTGCAGGATATTGTAACCTGCGTTCGGGAAAAATGCACCATCTATAATGCAGGCTTTAAACTGCACCCTAACGCTGAACGATACCTGAAACCGGTAGATGAGATGCTGCGTTTATTCAGAAACTATCCTGATGCCATCAGGAGAACACAGGAAATAGAAGCAGCCTGTACCTTTTCTTTATCGGAATTAAAATATGAATATCCCAAAGAAATTTCTCCTGAGGGACGAGAGCCACAGGAAGAACTTACCAGGCTTACATGGGAAGGTGCCAGCACCATGTATAAAGATGGTATACCAGAAAAAATAACTGATGCTATTAATTACGAGCTTGCTTTTATGAAAGAGCTGAACTACGCCAAATATTTTTTAACGGTGTATGATATCGTTCGCTTTGCAAGAGCACAAGGCATTCTTTGCCAGGGGCGTGGTTCTGCAGCCAATTCAACGGTATGTTATTGTCTTGGTATTACTTCAGTTGATCCTACCAAGTTCGATTTACTTTTTGAACGTTTTATTTCTTCCGCCCGCAATGAGCCACCTGATATTGATGTAGATTTTGAACATGAAAGAAGAGAGGAAGTGATGCAGTATATCTACCAGAAATATGGCCGTGACCGTGCAGCCATTGTAGCCACGGTAACACAACAACATCAGAAAGGGGCTGTAAGAGATGTAGGCAAAGCCATGGGATTGTCTGTAGATACCATCAACCGGATTTCAGGCTCAATATGGGAGTTTACAGATGAATGGTTTGAAGGGAAAAAACTCACCGAACAAGGATTGAACCCTGAAGATAAACACCTGCGCAAGGTATTACAGCTCACCAGGGAATTCATGGGTTTTCCGCGGCAGTTGGGTCAACATACAGGTGGCTTTGTAATCACAGAAGGAAAACTATCCGACCTCTGTCCTATCATCAATGCCCGTATGCAAGACCGCACCAATATTGAATGGAACAAAGATGATATTGATACCCTTGGTTTTTTAAAAATAGATGTGCTGGCGCTTGGTATGCTCACCTGCATCCGCAAGGGTTTTGACAAAATAGTACAACATTACGGTAAAGCATATACGCTTGCCAGCGTTCCGCAGGATGATCCTGCTGTATACGATATGATTTGCCATGCAGATACCATTGGCGTGTTTCAGATTGAAAGCAGGGCGCAGCAATCTATGCTGCCAAGATTAAAACCCAGGAAATTTTATGATCTGGTTATTGAAGTAGCGATAGTGCGACCGGGACCGATACAGGGTGATATGGTGCATCCCTATTTGAGAAGAAGAAACGGACAAGAGGATGTAGAATATCCATCGCCTGAATTAAAAGAAATTTTAGGGAAAACATTAGGCGTGCCGCTGTTCCAGGAACAGGCAATGAAGATCGCTATTATTGCGGCAGGATTTACACCCACCGAAGCGGATGAACTGAGAAGAAGCATGGCAACCTTTAAAACAAAAGGGTTGGTAACACATTTTGAAAGAAAGCTGGTGGATGGTATGACAAAAAATGGATACAGCAAAGAGTACGCGCTACGTGTATTCAAACAACTGGAAGGCTTTGGAAGTTATGGCTTTCCTGAAAGTCATGCTGCAAGCTTTGCGTTGTTAGTATATGTTTCTTCATGGATCAAATGTTATCATCCTGATGCATTTGCATGTGCATTATTAAACAGTATGCCCATGGGGTTTTATCAACCTGCCCAGATTATTATTGATGCAAAAAAACACGGTGTTGAAGTAAGACCGGTGGATATCAATTTTTCTGATTGGGACAACACACTGGAAGAAAAATCCGGTAACTATTGTGCCCTGCGCATAGGTTTCAGGCAAGTGAAAGGACTTAGAGAAGATGATATGCAGAAGTTGGTTGCCAACAGACAAGGCAGGTATAATACTATTAATGATGTGCGTAATACCGGCATTTCAGATACCGCGCTTGAGCAATTGGCCGATGCAGATGCATTCCGTTCTATTGGGCTCGACAGACGGCAGGCGCTCTGGCAGGCATCTACCAAAGATCATGCACAGGCATTATTTGCGGGTCAATCAAACCATGAAAAGGACAGCGACACTACCCTTCCGGCGATGACATTATCGGAACATGTAATACAGGATTATGCATCAACTGCACTATCGCTCAAAGCACACCCCGTAAGTTTTATTCGTGATAAATTACAACAGTTGCATATTCTGGCAACCAAAGATCTTCCCTTGCAAAAAAATGGAGACTTTGTAAAAGTAGCAGGACTGGTGTTGGTACGACAGAGACCCGGCACCGCAGGTGGCATTTGCTTTATGACCATTGAAGACGAAACAAGTTTTGCGAACCTTGTAATTTTTGAAAGCCTGTTTGAAAAATACCGCAAAGAAATTTTACAATCAAGATTGATTATGGTGGAAGGGAAATTACAAATTGAAGGAGAAGTGATTCACGTAATCGTAAAACGCTGTTATAACTTTTCAAAATTGCTTCGGCATCTTACACCATCTAATGAGGAAAATCTACCGGTATTAACGTTGGCTTTCTCAGATGAAAAATCATTACCCCCCGGCGTAAATAAGCGATCACAGGTTAGAGAAGTTGCACAGGAAAATGTCATTCCCGGGGCAAGGAATTTCAGATAATAAGCTAATCTAAATACAAGAATATACCAAAATGAAGAAAATAAAACTACCGCATTGCCCGACATAATAACGCATCAGGCAATACAGTAGTAAGGAATCGGAATACTTTAGAAACGGGCTTTCATCTTCTGTCCTTTAAGGTAAAACTGAACCTTGTATTGAGTTACGCCATGTTCTTTTTCAACTTCCCACTGTACATTGGTTGCTCCCGGAAACATAGCATTAAACTTAGCTACTACCCATCCCGGAATTTGAGAAACACTTACATGATTTCCTTTTTCATTTTCCTTTTCTTTTCCATTTTTTACACTACCGGAAGATGCGTACACAGAAGCTGAAAGCAGCAGCAAAGCCGCGATGAAGATTTTTTTCATAATTTTTTTTTAATTGATTAATCAGAAGATGCAAACAACTATCAAACACCATTCTGTACAAGTGAGTCAGAACCATATATCAGAATGTAACCTGAATTTTAAAAATATTTTTATTGGCTGTTTAAATTGACAACGCTACGCCATACTGATGGGGTGAGAGAAAAGGTGGTAAAGAATATTTTACATGAAGAAAAAAAATTGCTCAATGGTGGCACTAAAGCCGCCATTGAGTAAAGCCTGTGAATATGCGCAATCGTGATACCATGTTGACGCCTTTGGAAGTAAAGCTTTTTTATATTATTGCTGTATAGCCCATGCCATACCATCAGGCACGCCGCCTACATCGAGGTGTTGAACATCTTCCAGCTTTTTAAGATCTATAACGGCAATATAGTTGTCTGCCGAGCAGGCAACGAATGCTCTTGCCCCGTCGGGATCCATCAATATGCCTGCTGCACCATTACCTAATTTTAATTGTTTCACCTTCGTATGATCTTTGGCGTTATAAACAGTCAGTTCTCCTGTTTGAAGGCTTGAGATGAACACCAGCTTTCCATCTGGCGTAAATTTGAGCCGGTTAGCGCCCATCACTTTTGCATCAATTGTTGATTTCAGTTTTTTAGTGTGCAGATCAATAATAAAAATTGTTCCATCACCGGCAGATGCAGTCCATAACTCCGTACCATCCGGCGATACATCAAATCCTTCCACTCCTTTGCTTACCGGTACAATTGTATGTGTCCACTCTTCACGCGCCTTAGCGCCGGGGGATGCCATCTTACCAGGTTGCATCACCAAATCACTTAGTATACTTACTGTGCCTGAAGAAATATTGGTAGTATATATCTTTTTACCATCTGCAGAAACATGTATCATATGTGTTCTGTCCTGGCCGGTTCCCATACTCCAGTCGAGCTTACCCGTTACAGGATCATAACGGCCAACAGCTTTAGAACCTTCGGCAGTAAACCAGGCTTTTCCATTTACAAATGTGATATCATGCGGACCGAAGAGTGGTCTTGTATCAAAATTGGATAGTGGCTTTTGCGCCGCAAGATCAATAATGTTCAGCTCATGAAAACTACCCCCGCCGTAATTACACACGTAGGCTGTTTTTCCATCTTCAGAAGCAATTACTTCATGTGGATCTTCACCAACGGGAATGCGGGCAATGATCTTGAAAGAAACCGGATCAACTATCGACAGCATATGTTCTTTTTTTGAAAGCGCAAGCAATGACTTACGTGGTGTTGACTGAGCAGAACACCGCACTATAGCGCAAACACATACTAACAGCAATATAATTACTGTGGTTAACCTTAATATCTGATCATTTACTTTTTTCATGGCTTTGTTTTATAGCTGGATGAGCTTTTGAAAAAATGTTGTTTGATGATGCAAACTTAAATGATCGGTTCTTTATCAATTGAAAAATTGCTGAACCTCGCTCAGGTTGCATACACAGCCATGCATACTATTCATAAAAAAAGACTGCACGGGGCTAACCGGCAGTCTTTTGCATAAAAGTTATGAGTATTATTATTGCTTTACTATACGCAATACCTGTTTGTGTGTTGCATCCACAATAATCTGAACAATGTACATCCCTGGTGGAAGTTTAGCAATATTCACCTGCTTGTTTACTGCAGCTACGTCTTTTGAAAACTCCTGCTGCAGTTGCACCTGGCCTGCTAAGTTATATACCAATACACTGGTTTTACCCGCAGCGCTGCCATTTACGCGAATGTTCATGGTTGACTGTACAGGATTCGGTGTAATACTGGCTTCAAAAGCTTTTACTTCAGGTATATTGCCAACGCTCAATGCTGCATCACCGGTTGCTGCTGTAACTTCAGCAGCAGTACGTGCAGCAGGAGCGGCTTTTACTATAACAGCCACATTCTTTTTGCTCGTTTTGCCATTATTATCTGTTACCGTTAATGTAAATCCATAGCTTCCAACAACAAGTTTGGTAATAGTAATTTTAGGATCTGTTGGTGTTTTAATACCACTGTAGGATGGCCCGGTATATTTTGTCCATTTGTAGGATACGATAGTATTACCTGCTGATGCTACCGATGATGATCCATCCAAAGTTGCCTCATTTAAAGGCAGCGTCAGGTTGATCATAGTACTTGCTACTAATGCTGTTGGTGGGTCAGTAGATGCAGGAGCAGCATTTACTACAATAGTAACACTGGCAGTATTTGTTATACCCCGGCTATCGGTAACCGTTAGGTTATAGGTGTACGTTCCAGCTATCAAATTGCTTACTGTTGTCTTTGCGCTTGCAGGGCTGGAAATATCTCCCCCCGCAGGGCTTGTTGCAGCTTTGGTCCATTGGTAAGATGCAATAGTATTACCTGAGGAAGCAATTGATGCAGCACCATCTACAGTTGCGCTGTTAACAGGCAATGTAATGGATTGACCTGATCCTGCATTTGCCGTTGGCGGATCAGTAGATACGGGCGCGGCATTCACAGTAACGGTTACATTATCTGTAGCAGTACTTCCGTTGCTGTCTTTCACGGTTAACTGGTATACATAAGTACCAGCGGCAACATCAGTAAGTTTTGCCTGTAAGCCTCCCGATACAAGACTTAATGAACCTGCTGTTGGTCCAGATGCCTTTGCCCAGGTGTATGAAGTAATACTTCCTGATGTAACTTTTGAGCTGCTCGCGTCGAGGGTAATGGTACTCACAGGTAATGTGAGTATCTGATCAGGTCCTGCGTTAGCCGTTAATACCGGCGTAACAGGTGCAGTTTGTGCAACGCCCCTGGTTTTTGTTAACATCCATTCATACACATTCAAACCACCTTGTTTAAATGCGGGATCATATGTTTGAGTCCATGCATCATGACCTGATTTTTCAAATATAGTGATCAAGGCCTTGGGAGGCGCAGGTACTGAACTATTAATAGCATTCACTAACGCGGTAGCGCCGGCAGGATTATTGTATGGATCACCCGTATTATTGGTTACCCATATTGGTAATTGAGCCGCGGCAACGTTTTTCAACTGGGCTGCTGTAGGCTCTGCTCCTGGAGTAACCATTAACGCGGCGGCCAATTGTTGACCACTCGCAACAGAGCCTCCTAAAAATGCCCATTCCCAAACACCGCCAAGGCTTAATCCTGTAAGATAGATTCGTGATTCATCAACCCTGTAGTGCGCCTTGCTATAATCAATCACTGCCTGAATAGAACCTCTCCAGTTGTTGGGATCTTCCATTTGCGGACAAATAACAATAAATGAAAAAGTTTTGCCACCAACAGTAAATGATGCTGGAAAACCACCGGTCTTTATTCTTCTGGGAATAGCGATGTTGGCAACTTTTCCAAAGCACACAGGGACCCCGTTTCCCACTTTCTCCGCCATTTTATCGCAAACAAAAGGTACTTTTGAGTTGGATTAGCCATAATCATTAGGCAGTGGTTTAATGCCAGCATTAGTTTGAACGCAGGTATATACTGACACCAGGATGTCACCTGCATGACTTTGCGCCTTGGTAGTTATAATAGTTACAATGAATAAGTAAAAAAGAGAGTTTACAGATTAGAAGGTTAACATAACTTCCTGGATTCTTCTGGTACGTCGGTTTCGGATTTTTAAAAGGATTAGGTAATAGGATATACTTACTGTGCAGTCGAACACGCTGAAGCATTAACAATGAATAAAAATTTAACAATGATAGGTGGGATGCATAATAATGATAATCGAGCAATGGGTTGTGTAGATTTTTCAACATAGTTCATCGGATTTTCGTTTTATTAAAACGCAAATGAAGTATTAAGGATTGCCTCAAAAATAACTATGAAGCGCGACTTTTGATGATAAACAACAACATTTGTACTATCTATTGACACGCTTAAGTAAAACGACTACTTATTTAAAAATATCGCCTCGTGTTGACAACAAAAATTTGAAAATGTATATTTGTATGATACAAAGCATAAAAAAACTACTTATCATATGAAAAGCAGCCAAGTGTACATCAGCCCAGGATGCGCAGATTAATAAACCAATGAATTTACGAGTTCTATTATTCCTTTTATTCAGAAGCAAAATCAATCTGCCTGTCTGTGGTTGATCTTTTCGTTGTGAAAAAACACTTAATCAAGCGCCTTTGAGGATAGCTAACAGCTTACTTGTATTTATTAATTTCCTTCAACAGATAAATTTTCTTTCCTTTCACTTTTATCAGTTTCTCTTTCACAAGTATTTTCATAATCCTGAAAAGCGTTTCATAAGTTGTTCCTGCATAAGATGCGATATCCTGCCGGCTCAATAATATATTGACATATCCTTCTTTAGTTTCACCAAAGGTTTGCTTCAGTAATAATAATGTCTCTATTACTCTACCTTTTACTTCCATGTGAACGAGGTTTCTCATTCTTTTCTCTGCCAACTGTAATTCATTAGCGTAAAATTGCATCAGGTTATACGTGAAAGAATGATTAACCTGCAGGGTTACATCAAAAAAAGCGAGCTCCATAAAACAAACGGTTACAGGTTCCATAGCAGTAGTGGATACAGGATAAATTTTTTCATTGCCCAGCCCCCTGTAACCAAACATATCTCCTGCTTTGGCAAACCTGAGGATAAGATCTTTTTTTTCATCCCATTTCTTATGCACTTTTACTATTCCTGTATAAACAAAATAAATACCTTTTACCTCATCTCCCTCCTTAAATATCGTTTCACCTTTCCGGTAAGAAACGTTTTTTTTGTTTGCCGCTACCATGGGCTTCCAGTGTGCTAATATGTGTGTGCACAAAAAACAATTATCAAGGTTACATAAAGCGACCGATTTACGCATATTGACTTGAAAATTATATCATTTGAGGCATTAATTTGTTATCTGAACATTAAAAACTAAAAATAATATGATTTAAATCATATTTTTACATCTTCTTATTACTATATTATGACCAATAGCAGGCTAAAGAACGGCATTCCTGTTTCACTATCATTGATAGTTGATCAGGAAGCAGAAGGCATTCAAAAATTAAGAACATATCATAAAAAGCGCATGCTTTTTATTTCCGCACTGGCAGTACTGATTGCGGTTGCTATTAGTTTTATTGCGCGGTTACTTGTATTGCTGATTAATTTTACTACACAACTTTTTTTCTTTGGAAAATGGTCTGTAGCTGCGGCTGATCCATCGTTGAATACTTTAGGTTTTGGGGTTATAGTTATTCCTGCTGTGGGTGGCATTATTGTAGGATTAATGGCTTTATATGGTTCAAAGGCAATACGTGGTCATGGTATTCCTGAAGCGATGGAACAGGTTTTGACGAACCATAGTAAAATAAAACCTGCCATAACTTATTTAAAACCCATTTCAGCTGCTATAGCCATTGGTGCCGGTGGTCCATTCGGAGCGGAAGGCCCAATCATTGCAACCGGAGGAGCGTTGGGGTCTACCATTGGACAACTGCTGAAAATTACCGCTAACGAGCGCAAAATATTATTGGCTGCCGGAGCAACTGCTGGGATGTCGGCTATTTTTGGAAGCCCTGTGGCTGCCATTTTTCTTGCTATTGAATTGTTGCTTTTTGAATTTTCCCCACGTGCAATTATTCCTGTAGCGTTAGCCTGTATAACAGGTGCCGCCGGGCATCACTTCTTGTTTGCAGCAGGCCCGGTTTTTCCGGTTGGCCATGCCATAGCAATACCATCAAATACCGCTCTTTTCTTTTACAGTATAATGGGCATAGTGATAGGAATACTGGCTGTTGGTGTAACCCGTGTAGTTTATTTAATTGAAGACCTGTTTGATAAATTGCTCGTTCACTGGATGTGGTGGCCTGCTATAGGTGGTTTGTTTGTGGGATTAGTAGGTTATTACGCTCCCAAAACACTTGGGGTAGGTTACGAAAATATTACAGCCGTCATTAATGAAAATCTTCCGGTGCGCATTATTATTTCGCTTTGCCTGTTGAAGTTTATTTCCTGGTCTATAGCACTTGGAAGTGGCACCTCTGGTGGCACGCTGGCACCGCTGCTTACCATTGGTGGCGCGGCGGGTGCATTACTGGGAATTATGGCATTAAGTATATTTCCTCAGGCTGGAGTCAGTATCGGTTTATCAGCAATGGTGGGAATGGCTGCTATGTTCTCCGGGGCTTCAAGAGCCTTTCTTACTTCTATCATATTTGCATTGGAAACAACAGGCGAATTTAATGCGCTTTTAGCTTTGCTGGCTTCATGCACAGCTTCTTATTTTGTATCGTTTTTTCTGATGGAAAACACCATTATGACCGAAAAGATTTCCCGCCGTGGCGTAAAAACACCCATCGCTTATGAACCTGATATTTTGCAATTCTATAGAGTTAGCCAGGTGATGAACCAGGACGGACTGGTAGTTAGGCACGACCAAACAATAGATGAATTGCGAAGATTAATTACGCAGGAAAAGAAAGTATGGCAAAAGAACATCATTGTATCTGATGAGGAAAAACATTTTTCTGGTTTGTTAAATATGTCAGTGCTGTTTGAATCTTTACATGATGGATCCGCTCCGGTAAAAACACTCCTGCATGGCAAAACGCCTTTCGTTCAGGCACATGACACACTTAAAACCGCCATTGAAAAGATGATCACTGAAAACTTCGATGTTCTACCGGTTGTGTCGTCCGATAAACTCATCGTTGGCGTACTCTCCTATCGTGATCTGTTTTCTGCCTACAAATTGCAAATGGCAAAAGATAGCAACAATGGCGCAGCCATATCGTGGCGAAGACGTGGATTAAAAATGCTCGTGAGGGGAAATCGCATAGCAGATTCATTTAAAAAATTTTCATCATCATAAAACAACAATCATGAATTACGTTAATGAACAAACGCCGTTTACAAAAGCGCTTCTTACAGGTGTTTTTGTTGGTATAACTTCCAGTGTAGTATGCTTAGTATTCAATGGTATTTACCGGGATCAAACCGGACTTGCTCCCAGTGATATTATAAATGTAGGATCAATTATTTTTGGCGTAAATATTGCTTTCCTCGTTATCGGTTTGCTCTATTATGTTTTCACACAAATTAAGAAAGGAGAATTTTTATTTATCACTTTATTTTTAATCCTTACCGTTTTTTTAGCCTTAAAAGCTGAAGGTGTTACCCGGTCCGCAGACCCACTGGTTACGTTGCAGTTCCGCAGGCTTTTATTGGGCATTATTATTATTGCAGGATTTGGTGCATCAGTAGCAATTCCGTTGCTGGCACATAATAAAAAGTTTTCGAAAAATATTTTATAGCACTCTTAAACTGTTCACCATTTCAAAATGTATTATACGTAATAATTGCTCTTGCTTCAATACGTATGTTGTTTTTTTTCACTTCTTTTGCAGCTATTGTAGATTTATAGCTTGTTACGATAGCTATTAAAAGAAGGTCTAAAAATGCGAAGAAGAATAAAACGAAGCCTGAGGGTATCGAGATATGTTATTTACAAGGAGACACTGATTGATTACAAAGAAAACCTGTGGTCATTTTTAGGTTCTTTTATTGGTATAGGCCTCATAGCTTTCGCGCAAACAAAATTTGTTGAAACAAACGATAATTATTTCCTCATCGGTTCTTTTGGCGCATCCAGCGTATTGATATACGGCGCCATTCAAAGCCCTTTAGCTCAACCAAGAAATCTTATCGGGGGGCATTTGATCTCAGCTTTTATTGGCGTTACTGTTCAGAAAATATTGCCGGATATGATCTGGCTAACCGCTCCGCTAGCGGTGTCACTCGCCATTGTAGGCATGCAGATTACAAAAACACTTCATCCACCGGGAGGTGCCACCGCATTGATTGCAATTATAGGCTCTGAAAAAATTAAGCATCTTGGATTTATGTACCTGGTATCTCCTGTACTTACCGGTGTTATAACCTTACTATGTGTCGCGCTTATTTTTAATAATTTAACATCAAACAGAAAATATCCAACGGATAAAAAATTCACCCGCTTTTTTAAAAGAGTATTTTTAAAAAGTAAAAAAGACAAACCCTCCAACAGACCTTCTTCCCGTTGAGGAACTACAATGGATTTTAGGATGACTATCTTCATAAAATACACCTAAGCGGCCGCTTTACCGCATAATAGTTCACATTAACCCCTAAATAGCATAAACGCCGGGAGCTAAACCGCTGATTTTAATAAATTGTGCATTAAAGTTGAAATACTATGAGCGGTGCACCCAACCAGCACAGGTATTTTTCGTAGGTTTATTTAGTATGAGAGGAAAGTTGAGGCTTTTTATTATTGTCAGCCTTGTGCTATCGCGTATTTCTCCGGTTCTTAGCCAGGAGCAGTCCTGCCCGGTTAATATCAATTTTGCATCTGGTGATCTATCCTCCTGGTCGGCACAAACCGGGCTGGTGGCGGGAGCCAGCCGGCAATACCCCAAACCTAATACCGGCGTATCGCTTATACAGGAATACAGCATTTCAACAACAGGTATACAGGTACTTACAGCTTCCGGTCGCGATAAGTATGGCGGCTTTGCTACTGTACCAACTATTAACGGATATCCATACGGTTATTCCATCAAATTGGGATCAGACGCTACTTCGTGGGACCTGCATTCAAATGAGCGCAGCCCCGGTGGTTTTACACGGTCGGTTACTTACACGGTTAATGTTCCCGCCGGCTCGCCTTCTGAGCCCTATACCATGACCTACGCCTATGCACTGGTGCTCGAAAACGGCACACATAATTCCAGCAATCAACCTGTATTTACCGCCACAGTAAAAGGTTCAGCAGGCCTTATCAGTTGCGCTTCTCCATCGTATTTTCTTCCTACTCTCGACGATGCTACAGGAGGAAACGATCAGACGCCAACAGGAGCCACATTAGATTCGGCAGCAGCGATAGCGAATGGATTTTCACTAAGCCCCACGCTCTTTTTATCGCACGCCGGTCAAAATAATAACAATGGTACTTTATTGCAGGATGTATGGACCAAGCCCTGGACTGAGGTAACTTTCGATCTTTCACCCTATCGCGGCCAACAGGTTACGCTTACTTTTGAAGCCAGCAATTGCACACCCGGCGCCCATTTCGCTTATGCATACATTGCCCTCCGCAACGATTGCGGAGGTTTGAAGATATCAGGTTTTGAAGAAGCCTGCAGCAATACCAACACCATGTACTCTATACCAGCGTTGGCAAACAGCGTGTATACATGGACGGTACCCCCAGGATGGGATATCATTTCAGGGTCAGGCACCAATGTAATTACGGTTAAGCCCGGTAATACAGGTGGTGCAATTACGGTGCGGGAAGTAAACAGTTGTGCGGATCTGAAAGATACTATTTCAGTTACCACAATGCCCCCCACAGTAGCGGGAAGTGTAACAGGTAATCAGAATGTTTGCGCAGGAAGTAACAGCAGCCTGTTAACACTCAATGGTGAAAGCGGAAATATACTCACCTGGCTTGCATCAACAGATGGCGTTAACTGGACAAGCATTAATAATACAACGCTTCAATACACAGCAAAAAATCTTACTGAAACAACCCGGTATAAAGCTTTGGTACAAAATGGAGAAGGCTGCAGTATAGACAGCAGTACGGCAGCAATTGTTACAGTAAGCCCAAGAAGCAATGGTGGCAGCTTAAATCCTTCAGATATTGCCATATGCACAGACCAAACCGCAAATAGTTTTATTGTACTGGAAGGAAGCACGGGCAACGTTGAGAACTGGCAATACTCTTATGACAATACCAACTGGAATAATTTTTCTCCGGTAAATACAAGTGAACAGTATGATGTAAAATCAATTAATCAAACCACCTGGTACAGAACAGTGGTAAAAAGCGGCGTTTGCCCAACAGATACAAGCGATGCAGCAAGAGTTACTTTTATCAATGTGGCTTTTCCTGCGGCTAACATCAGTCCCGATATAGCTTCTATATGTTATGGAACCAGTGTGCCTATCAATGCCACCATTACCGGCGGCACTAATTATTCGTGGAGCAATACGTCTACATTAACTAATACAGGTAACGGTTCTGTTACAGCACTGCCTGCTGCTATTAAAGCCACAGCAACGCCTACCGCAAATACCGATTACGTGCTGAGTGTAAGCAATGCGGGCTGTCCTAATGTTTTATTGGATACTTTTCACGTTGCCGTTACTCAACCTATTGTTGTATCTGCAGGCAATGACACCATGATTGTTGCAAGCCAACCACTGCAACTAAACATTACCGTTAGCGATCCTTTAGCCAATCAATACACCTGGACACCCGGTACAGGGTTAAGCAATACCAATATCACTAATCCCATAGCCGACCTGTCAAATATGTCTGGCAAAACCATTACTTACATTGTAAAGGCAACTACAATAGATGGCTGTTTTGGCCAGGATGATATTAAGGTAACCGTATTTGCCACAGCGCCTGATATTTTTGTGCCTTCCGCTTTTACGCCCAATGGCGACAGGCTAAATGATATTCTACGACCTATTGGAGTGGGCATTACTAAACTCAATTTCTTTCGCGTATATAACCGCTGGGGGCAACTGGTATTCAGCACCACAGATGCAGAAAGAGGATGGGACGGCACCATTAACGGACAACTGCAAACAACATCAAGTTTCATATTTATGGCGCAGGGTGTTGATTACACGGGTAAGATTATTACAAAAAAAGGTACGGTTACGCTTATTCATTAAAAGGTACTATCATAAAAAAAACAAAGCAGCCGGTTGGCTGCCTTGCGCAATGTCTTTTTTTGAACGGTTTGAGGACGATTGCTTTCTTAGGATTTGAATAAGGGTGTTCTTACTGGTTCATGTTTTCACGGATTTGGACAGGTTTCTCAGGTTCAGGATTAAGATCGGTTTTTCTAAGATTCGGACTCATTGGTTTCTCTAAGGTCTGGATTCAGGTTTTCAGGTTAAGGATTTGGATCGGGTTTTTCAGGTTTAGGATTCAGGTTGTTTCTTAGGTTTAGGATTAGGTGATTTTCTCGGGTTAAGGATTTGGATTGGGTTAATTTTTCGTTTAGGTTATATTGGATTTGTTACACAAAGAAACGACGATACCAGTCCTTAAAAAATAGATGCTCCTGTGATTGTAGTGTAGAATTTTTAAAGCATGGTATCGCAATTCTACGCGTTTGTTGTTAGTAGTTTGTGTAAAAGACGGAATAACCTGCATTACGCTAATGGTTTACCCTGTAAGCCTCAGATAAACCCTGTAAGTAACCATAATGGCTCCGATCTGGTTACAGAAAACCAGCTTTTCAATACCGGCAGATGATATATTGCGGGCAAAAAAAACACTATTCTTTGCTCCTCAAAGTTGTTCTGATTGTAAAACAAAGTTTTTTAATTTGGCTACATGACTAAACCGTTTAACAGGAACTAACTCTAACGAATAACCGAAAAAAACAAAATAACTGAAAAAGTAAATTAATGTTAGAGAAGGTTCATGAAATAGCAAGCTTTCCAAAATGTTTTAATTGCCCGTAACATCTTAAAACTAATGTTTCATAAGGAACAAAGTTTTTCCCGCAGTATGCCTCCCGGATTACAAAAAACAACTTCTTTTTACCAGTGCTTGCCAGTTAATATATTGGCTGTATTTTTACAATCAACAATTTATTTTGAAAGCATTTAAGAAATATTATATCGTTCCCGCGCCACCCGAAGAAGTGTATAATGCGTTAACCAATCCGCTGGCTATCAGGTTATGGACAGGTGAAGCGGTGACCATGTCTACAGAGCCGGGCTCGGAGTTTTCCTTATGGGATAAAAGTATTGAAGGAAAAAACCTGGAATTTGTTCCAGGTAAAAAAATAGTACAGCAATGGTATTTTGGTGAACAGGAGGAAGCTTCTGTAGTAACTATTATATTACATCCTCATCCAGATGGAACTTCAGTTGAATTAAGACACAGCAATATACCAGACAGTGAATTTGATGATATAGTGGATGGTTGGAACGAAGCCTATTTTGGATCACTCCGGGAATTTTTTGAATAACAGTATATTATGCCGGCTTTGGTAAAAACAGCTACGCTAAATGAGGTTAAAGACGAATTACAAACGCTTACACCAGCCCAGGTATTGGCTGTTTGTTTGCGGTTAGCCAAATTCAAAAAGGAAAACAAAGAGTTACTTACTTATTTGCTTTTTGAAGCGCATGATTTATCAAGCTATATAAAAACAGTTAAGCAGGAAATGGATCTTCTTTTTTCAGAAATCAACAAATCGAATATATATTTCGCTAAAAAAACCATCCGGAAAATATTAAGAACCGCTAATAAATACATCAGATACACAGGCTCCAAACAGGCTGAGACAGAATTATTGCTGCATTTCTGTATAGCCTTACAATCTTCAGGAATCAATGTTAAAAAAAATACCGCTTTAACTAATCTCTTTAATAATCAAATAAAAAAAATTGAGAAATCAATGGCTGCCCTGCATGAAGATCTGCAATATGATTACCGGAAAGATTTTGAACTGCTAAGCATAAAATAATTACTTCATGCTTTTGATATTTCAAAAATATATTTTATAGTGTCTTTAGAGGGGATCGAACTTATTAATTTATAAATCAAGAGAGATACTTAGCATCCCTCTTGATTTTTCTGTTTACTTGTAAGAATATTTCTTTTCAGTATATCAGACTGCACCTTCAGCCGGTTTTTTTGAAAAAATGTTTCCTGATCCAAAATTTTCTTCCACAAATTTTTTACCCTTTTCCTTCAAAGCTGTTTTTTCTTCAGGTGTCATTTTATATAAACGG
>JBGALP010000105.1:0-15950 GCA_044223805.1 Agriterribacter sp. | reverse complement strand
ATAATAGGCACCGGATGAATTGAAAGGACGAAGTATAGCGGATTGTCTTTTTATATTGGTAGCATCGGGTCCTGCTCCAAACGCAAGTCCCTGCCAGCATATTAACCCCTGCCCCAGATTTAATGTATAGTCCCCTAGTGCAAGCGCTTTTATTACGCCAATATTCCTGGCAAACGCATGAAATGAATACAAATCAAAAACACGATTGTTTTTTATAAAAGGTTCACCTGCATCTTTAGAAGCGGTGATCCCATATTGCAACAGGTTTTTATATTGATATTTATAGCGGAACATTATTCTGGATGGATCGCCTGCATACCTGCTCTTCGCCGTATCCTCTATACGATATCCCGCTGAAGATTCCAATTGCCGCGACATTCGGAGCAGTATAGTGTGTTCTCCGTTTTTGAGTCTTTGTAACAATAATAAATGAACGGGCATTTGATTGTTTACGGTTATGTATGGTAATAACTTTTGTATTAATGCAACATCCCATCCTGGTATGGCTTGTAGTTCATAAATGCTTATAAGTTTACCTAATACATTTCTGTAACTGATAAATTGCTGTATTTGAGTGGCCGATAGTAGTTGCAACTCGGAGAGTTCTCCTTCTGAAGCTGTGTTGAGGTTCAATGGTTTCTTTTTCAGGTATTCCATTTGTTGCAGCCAGGAGTCATCAGTAGTTTCTGCATCTTCATTTGCCTCCGTAACGTTTTCCAGTTGTTGCTCCATGGCATTTGTAGGTTGTACCTGTGCCGATACAGAAACTGAAATAAAAAGAACAATTATTGCCAGGATATATCTATTCATCGTTGTTCTTTTTGAATTGATACAGTAACAATATTCCGGGAGAAATACCAAGTTGCTGGTGGAGACTCGCTGTAATGTCTAACCGAAGGTCTTTGTAGAGATATCCAACGCCAAAATAGTAGGATGAATTTCCGGTAATCACACCTGCACGTGCAAAAAGCTGTTTGATGGGTTTATACTGGAATCCTACGTGTATGTTTACGGCAGACGACTGCTCTTTTATTACTTCTGCTGCGGCAAAGAAGCTGGAAGAAAATTCGTAGCCCAGTGCGGCTTTATATACCGGCGATAATTTTTCATTACTGTTTTTGCCCAGCTTGCTGCCAAACGGATTGTAAACAGATACGCCGGAAGAAAGCTGTTCCGTTATATGAAAGATACCGGCCAATTCAAAATTTACTGCCGATGCTTTGCCGTATGTGGGAATGCGGATGCTGTAATAATTAAACCTTGCCCCTATATCAACTTTATCCAGCACTTTTCTTCCGTGAGCAATGCTTAGTTGTGTTTCATTATAAAAGTTATAACCAAAGTAATCTGTTATCAATGCAAAATTTCCTGATTTGGTGGGCATTGCTATTACGGCAGAATATAATCCTACGTCAGCCAGCATGAACCTCCGTTCCCCATATACACCTGCTGTAAATTGTTTTACACCTGCAAGTGCAGCAACGTTTCCATTAACGGAAAAAGCGTCTGAAAAATTTTTACTGTAAGCGCCGGATGTAGTATAGTAGGCTACAACAGGTGATCTGGCGTTTTGCGAAATGCTGATTAACGGAATACAGCAATACAATATAACAAGCAGGTTAGCTGGTTTCACAAATGGTGTTTGCTATTAAGGTATAACTTTTTTTTGAATCTGGAAAAATTGATGACGCTTTACCCTATAGAATATCTTTTATAAGTATATTGGTTTGTAATTTTCATGCCAATCAATCTTCGCCATATGTCAAAAATTAAATTGAGCATATTACATACAGCATTTCTTCTTTTGTTTTTAACGGCAACTCAGAGTAACGCATGGTGCCAGGATCAGCAAAAAATATTGCTTTCGCCCGACAAAAAAATAAGCATTCGTTTTGGCGTAGGGCAAACAGATGAAAAATCAGCATCAAAAAACCAACTTTTCTACAGTGTTAGTTTTAATAATAAATCATTGTTGAGTACATCGGCGCTGGGGCTTGATTTAAATGATTCTTCCGTACTGGGCAGCAATGTTCATATTACCAGTGTTAAAGCCAATTCGGTTGATGCAATGTATTGGTTGGTCGCAGGCAAGGCGAGTGAAGTGCGTGATAATTACAATGCTATACAGATCGAAGTGGAAGAAAACGCAATTCCCAAGCGAAAATTAATTATTGAAGCAAGAGCATATAATGATGCGGTTGCATTCAGATATATAGTGCCTCAGCAACAAAATATAACAGGTGAAATCAGTTTAAAAAACGAGCAAACGGAATTTCATTTTAGTAAAGATGCTATCACTTATGCGCAGGTATTACCACACTATCAATCCATGTATGAAAGTGAATACCTCAAACTTCCGGTTAGTGCTTTTTCTAACCAGGGCGGGGTAAAAAGTTCTATTTTGATTGGTTTGCCAATACTTGCGGAAGTTCCGGGAGCAGGTTGGGTTGCTATTGCAGAATCAGGGTTACGTGGTTATACATCTATGTATCTCACCAACCCTTCCGGCGGATGGTCGGGGCATACCATGCTTTCACGATTGTCTCCACGGTTGGATAGCAGCGGGTTTGCTATAACGGGTCAAAAAACAATACAATCTGCATGGCGCATTATAATGATCGGTGATAGTCCTGGAAAACTATTGGAATCGAATGCTGTAATGAGCCTTAGCCCGGCTTCTGAGGTTGAAAATACCGATTGGATCAAAGCCGGCAAAGCTTCGTGGGACTGGTGGAGCGGAAGTCTTGGCGCCGATGGAAAACCTGCTTTTACCACCGATAATATGAAGTACTATGTTGATTTCGCCTCAAAATCAGGATTAGAATACATGCTGGTTGATGCTGGTTGGAGTGGTAGAGACATTACAAAGATGAATGGAAAGGTTGACATTCCTGAATTGGTGAAATATGCCGCTGCCAAAAATGTGAAGATATGGATATGGTTATACGGAAAGGCGGTAGAAAAGCAAATGGAAGAGGCATTTCCAATGTATGAAAAGTGGGGCGTGGTGGGCTTGAAAATAGATTTCATTGAAAGAGACGACCAGGCGGGCATAGACTTTTATTATAAAACCTCTGCGCTGGCAGCCAAACATCATTTAATGGTAGATTATCATGGATGCACCAAGCCTTTTGGGTTAGAAAGAACTTTCCCCAATGTGATGAATTATGAATCGGTTTTAGGAATGGAACAGTCGAAAGGAGGCACAAGAGATAATCCCGAAAACCATACTATGCTTGCCTTTACCAGGATGCTTGCCGGCCCTATGGATTACACTCCCGGCGGATTTGATAATGTTACGCGTGAAAAATTTGTTGCCCGAATGGATGCGCCGATGGTAATGGGTACAAGAGCGCATCATCTGGCATTATACGTAATTTACCAGGCGCAGTTTGAAATGGTATCCGATCATCCGGGGGCATATGAAGGGCAAAAGGATTTTGAGTTCATTAAAAAAGTGCCGGCAACATGGGATGAAATTAAAGTACTCAATGGTATTCCCGGCGAATACATTACTATAGCAAGAAGAAAAGGCAAAGACTGGTATATAGGAAGTATCACCAACTGGAATCAACGGAATATAGATATTCCTTTATCATTTTTGGGCGATGGAAAATATATCGCAGAAATATATGCAGATGCAGTAGATGCTGGTGAAAACCCAAAACACACAAAAATCACTACACAAAAAGCAGATAAAAAAACTGTCCTAAAAGCAAATTTGGTAACAGGGGGAGGTTATGCGGTTAGGTTGGTGTTAGTTAAATAGCTTGATGTGATGTGACGACAAACCATAATCCCGAAGCGCGAATAACCTGTATTAAGACGTTTAACAAGTTGTGCACCTACTTACAATACTAACTATTGTTAGTCATCTTTGAGCTATTAATATTGCCGCTAAATCTCTCATTATTCAAATTAAATAAGATAAAATATTATTATCTGGTTAATATTTAGGAAATTTGCGGCTCTCTAAAATTTTAAAAAATGAGCAATAAGCCTGCTACGTTATTTGATAAAGTATGGGATGCCCATGCGGTGAGAAGTATTCCTGATGGGCCTGACGTTCTTTTTATTGATCGTCATTTTATTCATGAAGTTACCAGCCCGGTAGCTTTTCTCGGAATCGAGAACCGGGGTATTGGCGTTTTATATCCGCAGCGTACTTTTGCTACGGCAGATCATAATACACCAACCATCAACCAGGATCAGCCCGTAAAAGACCCGCTGTCGGCAAAGCAATTGGCTGCACTTTCAAGCAATGCAGAAAAATATGGCATTTCAATCTGGGCACTAGGTAGTCCTAAAAACGGTATTGTTCACGTGGTGGGGCCTGAAAATGGTATTACACTCCCCGGCATGACGATCGTTTGCGGCGACTCCCATACATCTACACACGGCGCTTTCGGTTGTATTGCTTTTGGTATAGGTACTTCTGAAGTGGAAATGGTACTGGCGTCGCAGTGTATTATGCAGCCTAAACCAAAGAAGATGCGCATTACAATTAATGGCAAATTAGGAAGAGGTGTGTTGCCAAAGGATGTGGCTTTATATATGATTTCACAAATTACTGCGAGTGGTGCTACCGGCTATTTTTGTGAGTATGCCGGCGAGGTATTCGAGAATATGAGCATGGAAGGCCGCATGACGGTTTGTAATATGAGCATTGAAATGGGTGCCCGTGGTGGAATGATCGCTCCTGACGAAACAACATACAATTATGTAAAAGGCAGGGAAAAAGCCCCCAAAGGTGAAGCCTGGGATAAGGCGTTAGCATATTGGAAAACGTTGAAAACCGATACCGGAGCTGCTTTTGATAAAGAATTGGTTTTTGATGCGGCGGATATTGAACCACAAATTACATATGGTACCAATCCTGGTTTAGGTACAGGCATCACTCATACTATTCCTAAAGCATCTGAAGTGCAGGATGGTGAAGCCTCTTACAAGAAATCTTTGGCTTATATGGATTTCCAGGAAGGGCAGGCTTTGTTGGGTAAGAAAATAGATTATGTGTTTTTAGGAAGTTGCACTAATGGACGTATAGAAGATTTCCGTGCATTTGCCAAGGTGGTAAAAGGCAGAAAAAAAGCTGATAACATTACCGCATGGCTCGTGCCAGGTTCTCATATTGTTGAATCGCAGATTAAAGAAGAAGGCATTTTAGCTATTTTGAACGAAGCGGGTTTTGAATTAAGACAGCCTGGTTGCTCTGCTTGTTTGGCAATGAACGATGATAAGATTCCTGCGGGGAAATATGCGGTAAGTACCAGTAACAGAAACTTTGAAGGTCGGCAGGGACCCGGAGCACGTACATTGCTCGCAAGCCCTTATGTAGCGGCTGCAGTAGCGGTAACAGGTGTGATAACGGATCCCAGAGAATTGCTGACGGAGGCATAGGGCAATCTGCTTTTAGCTATCAGCCTTCAGTGGTCAGCAATTTCAAATCTCAAATTTCAAATCAGAAATTCTTTTATGGCTTACGATAAATTCACAGTATTAAAAAGCACCGCGGTGCCAATGCCTATCGAAAACGTAGATACAGATCAGATCATTCCTGCACGTTTTTTAAAGGCAACCGAGCGCAAAGGTTTTGGTGATAATTTGTTCCGCGACTGGCGTTACAATGGTGACGACACCCCTAAGAAAGATTTTGTATTGAACAATCCCATATATAGTGGTAAGATTTTAATTGGTGGCAAAAACTTTGGTAGCGGCAGCAGCCGCGAACATGCGGCATGGGCTATTTATGATTATGGATTCCGTTGTGTAGTTTCCAGCTTTTTTGCTGATATTTTTAAAGGCAACTCTTTAAACATTGGTCTGCTTCCGGTAAAAGTAAGCGAAGCTTTTTTGGATAAAATATTTAAAGCGATAGAAGCAGACCCTAAAACAGAATTTGAAGTAAATCTCCCTGATCAAACCATTACTATTCTTGCCAGTGGCGAAAGTGAATCATTTGATATCAACGGTTACAAAAAAGGCAATATGATGAATGGTTATGATGATATTGATTATCTCCAGGCAATGAAAGAAAATATTCAGTCATTTGCTGTGAACAGTTTATATTAAAACGACAGCAACCGATATGCCCTCACCCCAACGCTATATTGAAATAATGGATACTACGCTACGTGATGGTGAACAAACCAGCGGAGTATCTTTTTCAGCCTCGGAAAAATTAACCATTGCCCAATTATTACTTTCAGAAGTAAAAGCCGATAGAATTGAAGTGGCTTCTGCCCGTGTGTCTGAGGGGGAATTTGAAGCGGTAAAAAAAATTACGAAATGGGCCAAAACGAACGGGTACCTTAATAAAGTAGAAGTACTCACTTTTGTTGATGGAGATGTGTCGGTACAATGGATGATCAAGGCTGGTGCAAAAGTGATGAATCTGCTTACAAAAGGTTCACTCAATCATCTGATACACCAGTTAAAAAAGAAACCCGAGCAGCATTTTGCTGAGGTAGCCGCCGTAATTGCGTTAGGTAAAAAAAAGGGACTGGAAACAAATGTGTATCTCGAAGACTGGAGTAATGGTATGCGCCACTCCAGGGAATATGTTTTTCAGTATCTTGATTTTTTGCAGACGCAACCTATTAAAAGAATTATGTTGCCTGATACTTTAGGTGTTTTAATTCCTTCAGAAGTATTTGAATTTGTGTCAGAAATTGCACAACGCTATCCCGACAGTCATTTTGATTTTCATGCGCACAACGATTATGATTTAGGTACTGCCAATGTACTGGAAGCAATAAAAGCCGGCGCACATGGCATACATCTTACCATTAATGGCATGGGAGAGCGGGCAGGTAATGCCCCTTTGGCCAGCGCCATTGCGGTATTGAATGATTTCATGCCTGGAGTAAAAACCTCGATTGCCGAAAAGTCTTTGTATAGTGTAAGTAAGCTGGTAGAAACATTTTCGGGTTTTCGTATTCCTGTTAACAAACCGGTGGTAGGGGAGAATGTATTTACACAAACTGCGGGTATCCATGCAGATGGCGATAAAAAAAACAAATTGTATTTCAGCGATTTGATGCCGGAACGTTTCGGTCGGCAGCGGAAATACGCATTAGGTAAAACAAGTGGCAAAGCCAATATTGAAAATAACCTGCAGCAACTTGGTATACAATTATCTGATGCAGACCTGAAAACGGTTACGCAAAGAATTATAGAACTTGGTGACAGGAAGGAAGTTGTTACGCAGGCGGATCTTCCTTATATTATATCTGATGTACTGGATAGCAAAGCCATTGAAGATAAAGTGAGAATAGAAAACTATGTACTCACGCACTCCAAAGATCTTAATCCATCGGTAACCTTAAAATTATCTGTTGAAGGGGTATTATTTGAAGAGCATTCGCAGGGCGACGGGCAGTATGACGCTTTTATGAATGCGCTGAAAAAAGTATATAAACATATGAAACTGGAGCTGCCCTTGTTGACGGATTATGCGGTTCGTATTCCTCCCGGCGGGCAAAGTGACGCTTTGTGCGAAACAATTATAACATGGCGCCACAATAATAAAGAATTTAAAACGCGTGGGCTTGATAGCGATCAAACGGTTTCAGCCATAAAGGCAACACAAAAAATGTTGAACATCATTTAAGGTGTGAATGGTGAATAGTGAATAGTCAATTTTTTCTTTCTTCATTCACAATTCACCATTGCCCATTCACAAATACAATATATCATGTCATCAAAAAAAATTCTCGTAGTTCCTGGTGATGGAATAGGACAGGAAGTAACGTCAGTAGGTAAAAAAGTATTGGATAAGATAGCAGCAAAGTTCGGTCATACATTTACGTATGATGAAGCATTGATAGGGCATGTAGCTATAGAAGCTACCGGTAATCCGCTTCCCGACGAGTCGCTGCAAAAGATGAAGGAGTCCGATGCTGTGTTGTTCGGTGCCGTAGGTCATCCTAAATATGATAATGATCCAACTGCTAAAGTAAGACCAGAACAAGGGTTGTTAAAAATGAGGAAGGAATTAGGATTGTATGCCAATCTTCGTCCTATAAAATTATTTGATGAGTTATTAGGGGCATCGAGCATCAAACCAGAAATTTTAAAGGGCGCCGATATTCTCTTTTTCCGTGAGCTTACCGGTGATATTTATTTTGGTGAGAAGGGAAGAAAAAATAATAATGATACTGCATTTGATATAGCTGAATACAGCAGGTATGAAGTAGAGCGTATAGCCAGGAAAGCATTTGATGCAGCAAGAACAAGAAGTAAAAAATTATGCTCTGTTGATAAAGCGAATGTGTTGGAAACTTCGAGACTATGGCGCGAAGTAGTGCAAAAAGTAGCGCTGGAATATCCTGATGTAACATTAGAACACCAGTTTGTTGACGCCGCGGCAATGATGTTGATAAAAGATCCCCGTCGCTTTGATGTGGTGGTTACCGCTAATTTATTCGGCGATATATTAACCGACGAAGCTTCACAGATTGCCGGTTCTATGGGTATGCTGGCATCAGCATCTATTGGCGATGGCACAGGTGTATATGAACCGATTCATGGTTCTGCACATGATATTACAGGCAAAGGTGTTGCCAATCCTTTAGCTTCAATTTTGTCTGCAGCCCTTTTGCTGGATATTTCTTTTGGAATGAAAACAGAATCAGAAACGGTGATCAATGCTGTTGATAAAGTATTAAAATCTGGTTACAGAACAAGAGATATTGCAGATGCTGCAACGCCCGCTGATAAAATTTTAGGCACTGAACCTATGGGCGAAGAAGTGTTGAAATACCTTTAATTAATTTAGAGCTCTATATTAATCGTGAAACGTGAGAAGATAGACGTGAAGGTTTATCTTCTCACGTTTCACGTCTCACGAAGTGGCTCCATGGCGTTAGCCTACAACCGTTGTATCTATCAGGTGAATGGTGTGAGCTATATCATCGTACTCTGTGGCGCGAATACCTTTTAATAAAAGATTGGTCATCATGCCCGGCGATTTAATGCCGTTAGCGAGCGTACAAACTGTATTATCCATTTGCTGAATGTAGTATTGCTGCTGTTGCGTATCCATGCCCCATAATAGCTGTGCGTTTGCCCAGGATGCGCTTCTGGCTTTATCTATACTAAAGTTCAAAACGGCTTCTTGTCTGCCTGCTGCTATTTTACCGAGCACACGCATGGGCAACCAAACCTGGCAAAGGCATTCCTGCACATCGTCTACCAGGGAGGCAATTACATCATTTATTTTATTGAAATCATTTTGCAGCGCTTCTATAGAAGCTGTTTTGCTAACCTCGGCTGCAGCAATGGCTAAGTCAAGATTGATATGTGTGTTTACTCCAAGTACCAAATGTTGTATCACCGTTAAATCATCATCTTTGCAACTGTCAAAAACACATCTCCATGCCTTGCTGAAAGGGTTATTAGCATTATAGGCTTCGTAAGCATCAATATAACGTTGTGCAAAAACAACGTCCAGCCGGTTCATGCGGTTACCATCTTCAAAAACATCTTGTGTTATACCGTTATCTACAGCTACGGTCATACGTTTATACAAAGCGGCGAAATAACCCATCCTGTTTTTCGCAGACTTAGTTTCTTCAATGATGTGATTGAGCCTTGAAATAACATCGGCTATTTGTTGCATCGGCATATGGCGTGTATTGCATACTTCTCCTGGCAATATACAATGAAATCGTTTTTATGCATAACATATACAAATACATTTTTAGCATTTTGTGAGCCAATTACTTCATTTCCAATTACAATGTTTCAGCACATTATTTTTCTACCTACCTTCCACTTACATTTAGCAATCTATGCTTCTATCTGTCGCAAAACAATCGCCCGCAAGAGCTTCACGCATTGCTGCAAGTGTTTTGTTTTTTTGCGCAGGTTTGTGCTTTGCAAGCTGGGCTTCCCGCATACCCCAGATAAAAGAAAAGCTCCAGCTAAATGAAGCGGGTCTTGGTGGAGTGTTATTATCACTTCCGGTAGGACTGATGGTTAGTTTACCCATTTCCGGTTTCCTGGTTGCCCGGGCGGGCAGCAGAAAAATAGCTATTATAGCTGTATGCATGTACGCCGCCACTTTACCGTTGCTTGGCATCGTTAATGCTACCTGGCAATTGATTGCTGTGCTGTTTGTTTTTGGATTTGGCGGTAACCTGCTTAATATTTCCATGAACACACAAGGCGCAAGTGTTGAAGATGTGTATGGAAGATCTATTATGGCTTCTTTTCATGGCGTTTGGAGCCTGGCTGGATTTACGGGCGCTGCCATTGGAACGCTAATGGTAAGGTTTTCGGTTGCTCCATTTTATCATTTTTCTACCATTACCGCCATTGTTGCTTTACTCGTTTTGTTTACTTATCAATACCTTCTTACAAAAGATGTTAATACGGGGGCAGACACGCCCATTTTTGCAAAGCCAGACAGCAGGTTATTAAAGCTTGGGCTAATTGCATTTTGTTGTATGGTATGCGAAGGAACCATGTTTGATTGGAGCGGAGTATATTTCAGCAAAGAAGTTAAAGTACCTGATCATCTTATAACATTAGGGTTTGTTGCTTTTATGACTACCATGGCTACGGGAAGATTTATTGGAGACTGGCTTTCTATAAAACTGGGCAAAAAGCGGATGATAAAAATGAGTGGTTTGCTGATTGCCTCCGGGTTAATGGTAGCCGTAACATTGCCATATGTTGTTCCTGCAACCATAGGATTTTTAATTATTGGTATGGGTGTTTCATCTGTAGTGCCACTGGTATACAGCACGGCTGCTAAGTCAGCAAATGTGCCTTCAGGCGTGGCTTTGGCCGCGGTATCAACTATTGGTTATCTGGGATTTTTATTTGGCCCCCCTGTTATTGGTTTAATAGCGCAATCCCTCAGTTTGCGATGGTCATTTGCTTTAATAGCCATTCTCGGCTTGGGTACAACCTTGCTTGCTGGTTTTTCTGCTATAGAAACAAAAAAAACAGGACAAAAGTGATAGCCTCAACTTACTGTCCTGTTTATGAAAAATAATGTTTTTTTATTTTTCCCGCATATTGTCAAAAAAAGAAGTTTGTCCTTCAGGTGTTACCTGCAAAACAATATTGTCGTTTGTTTTGTTTTTAGTCAACCATACAAAATAATTGATATTGCCTTCCTCAGGAATGAGTGGATATAAATCGTTCAGGTTTTCTTCATTGTCGTTATAAACAATGATGTGTTGAACAGTATAATCTTTATAATATTTTTCAATTGATTTACGCGCATTTGAAGGTAAGTCGCTGTATTGCATTGGTTTTGTAGTGCCAACAAGATCTCCTTCCCAATCATAATATGCTTTCAGCGTTGTGCCATTTTGTGTGAAAGACGCCACGCTGTAATCGCCTGCCATATGCCAGTTTATGTTCTCTGCATTTGCAAAATCGAATGGAAATTTTTTTTAGCGCGATAGGAAGCGTTATTGTTTTTTGGTGTATGATCTTTTGCAGATGCGGTTCCGGCAATAAGCAGCGCTACTGCTACTACTAAAAAAAACTTTTTCATAAATTATTATTTTACATCATTGAAATTGCTTTTGTCGTTTGTCAGACTCATGGGTTATCGCATCGTTTATACAATGCGTGTTAAGCAATTGTTTTCAGTTAAGGCATAAAAAAATCCCGTTGCTGTAGCAACGGGATAAAGATTATGTTTATACTATGCTATTTACTTCCTTTATCTTTTTTCTCTGCTTCGTATTTTGCAAAAGCATCAGCGTTCAACACTTCGCCAGATATTTTTAATTCCAAAGGAACATCAATATCTTTTAATTTCACGTATACGGTTTTATCAAAGGGACCTGCTGCTGCAGCATTAAAGCCCGCTTTTATTACGTTGCTTTTACCTTTTGCAATAGGTTGCTCAGGTTTGGTGGGAGTAGTGCAACCACAAGAAGCCCATGCGTTTTCAATAATAACAGGTTTGTCAGAAATATTCTGGAAAGCAAATTCATAATTTACGGGACTTCCCTGTTTGATCTTTCCAAAGTCATGTTTCACTTCCTTAAAGCTCACGAAGTCCTGTGCTTTAGGTTTTACGTCGGTAGTTGTTTGAGCTACAGCCCATGAGGTTACTGCAAATGCAGCCAACGTGAATAACAGTTTTTTCATTATTTAATGGTTTATATTTTTTAATAATTGAACACTTGCGTTGGCGGGAGCTGCTTCTGCAGGAGTTTGCCAAACTTCTCCCTTTATAAATAATTGTTTTGTTTTACCTGAATCGAAAAAAATAGTGATTGTTTTTTCAAAAGGACCGTTGGCTGCCGCATTATAGCCTACTGTTATTTTTTTTGTGCCACCTGCCGCTATAGGGTCATGATTCCATTCAGGCGTAGTACATCCGCAGGATGCCTGTACATTTTCAATCTGTAAAGGTTCACCTGAAGTATTTACTACTTCAAAGATATGCGTTACTGGTTTTCCCTGCGGAATTTTTCCGAAATCGAATTTTGTTTCTTTAATCAGTAATACCTCTTTGGGTTGTTGTACAGATTTTACATCTGTTTGTGCCCTGCATACAAATGCAGCGCCGAGCAATAATAAAAGGGTGTATACTTTTTTCATAATATGGTTGTTTGGCTTGCTTGCTAACGTTATGCAAATCTACATATTGTTACCAAACATTGTTAAAATCGTATTTATACTGACATTTTTTTAACAACACTCGCTTAACTTGTGGTTTACATATTCAGCTTTATTTTTAAGATAAAAACACTCAAAATGAAGTATTTATTTCTTCTGCTCACAGCCTTTCTTTTTAGTATTGCGGGTTTTGCCCAACAGGATACTGCTTCAACACCACCGCCATCATATACCTTATTTCCATTGCCCCAGTTTTCAGTACTACTGCCCGACAGTACTACCTGGTTCACAAAAAAGGATTTGCCGAAAAATAAAAAAACGATGGTGATGGTTTTTAGCCCGGATTGTGAACATTGCCAGCACGAAACAGAACTTATCAAAGCAGATATGGCGAAATTCAAGCGTGTACAAATATTGATGGTTACTCCAATGCCCTTTACCAAGATGAAAGAATTCTACAAAAAATATGAATTGGATAAATACAAGAATGTTACGGTAGGATATGACCCGAAATTCTTTTTTAATAATTATTTCAAAATGCGGATGTTCCCGTTCATAGCGGTTTACGACAAGAAATATACATTGCTTAAAACATTTGAAGGCAATCCTAAAATGGATGATTTGTTGAAGTATGTTAAATAGTTTATTTTGCCGGATAATTTTTTATTTACTAAAACACGATTGAATAATGAAAGTAACCGTTGTAGGCGCCGGAGCTGTTGGCGCTACCACTGCAGATAATATTGCCCGTGCAGGATTGTGCGAAGAATTGGTTTTGCTTGATATTAAAGAGGGACTTGCCGAAGGAAAAGCTATGGACATGATGCAGACTGCTACCTTGCTGCGTTTTGAAACAAGAATTGTTGGCAGCACCAACGATTATTCCAAAACAAAGGGTAGCGATGTTGTATTAATCACATCTGGCATTCCCCGTAAACCTGGTATGACCCGCGAAGAATTGATTGGTATAAATGCAGGCATTGTAAAAAACGTTACACAAAATATTTTACAACATTCTCCAGATGCAGTCATTATCATTGTGAGCAACCCAATGGATACCATGACTTACCTGGCACTTACTGCCAGCGGATTGCCCAAAAACAAGATCATTGGTATGGGCGGCATATTAGACAGTTCAAGATTTAAATATTACCTGAGCCAGGCTATTACTGCATCTCCAAATGATTTGCAGGGCGTTGTAATTGGTGGTCATGGCGATACAACCATGATTCCTTTAACAAGACTGGCTACTTATAACAGCACTCCTGTAAGCGCTTATTTAAATGCCGATACGTTAAAGAAAGTAGCCGCAGATACAATGGTTGGCGGAGCAACACTTACCGGATTATTAGGTACTTCAGCCTGGTATGCTCCCGGAGCCTCTGGAGCGGACCTGGTTAAAGCCATTGTGAGAGATGAAAAAAGATTACTGCCTTGCTGTGTTGCCCTTGACGGTGAATACGGGCAAAAAGACATTTGTCTTGGTGTGCCAGTAATTATTGGAAAGAATGGCTGGGAAAAGATAGTAGATTTTAACCTGAACGATGATGAAAAGGCTTTGTTTGCCAAATCTGCTGATGCTGTGCGTAATATGAATAATGTTTTAAAAACGCTGTAGATGGTTAGAATTAGCCGTTCATAAAATGTATTAAGTTGTGCATACGCGCAACTTAATACTTAGTACTGTACATTTGCGCTTTCCTTTATTATAGATAATACGGTTCACCATAGTTTAATATCCTTTGCAACCTTTCATATCCAATCCTGATCCTTATAGAGTGCCCCAAACTAAAATGTGTATGAAATTAATTTTACTTGTTGCAATTACCTTAGTTACTGCTTTGTCTGTGTACAGCCAGGTGCCCGGTAACAGAAACCCGCTGATCAATAAAACCCTTAGTCCAACCGAAAATGAAAGGATCAGCCCTGAAAAGAATTTGAAGATCAATCCGCTATTTAACTGGAACTTAAATCCTTATTCTAACGCTGCTATTAATCCCACCAGTAATGCCCTTATCAATCCTAAATTAAATACAAAAATCAATCCTCATTACAACGAAACCATTAATCCACTTCGCTCTTTAAGTCTTAATCCATTAATGAACACAAACTGGCGTGGGTTTTATTTGTTTGACCAAAGTGGTAATCATAAAGGATATTGTGTAATGGCAGATCAAATGGTAATGTTGAATTTTGATACTAAAGGAAAGTGGATCGGGTATATGGTTTTGACAGACACGAAGACATATAATTTTTTTGACCTGAAAGATGAGTGGACCGGCATTTTTTGCTGCACGGATTCTGATAGTGGTGTGAACCTTTTTAATAAAGACGGAGAATGGACAGGTGAGTTTGCGAAATAATCTGTTTGCCAAAATCCTTCCCCAATTATATGCCAATTGCTTTTTAAAAGCATAATCAATGATAAAAAAACAAATGTGGTTTTGTTTTTTATCTGATGATTTTTTGCCGCTTTTTTCAACATTAACGTAGGGTAAAATTCTATAAATGATATTGCTGTAGGCGATGTAACAGCTTTACGGTTTTATACTTTTGAAGTGTAGACTCCGTTAAAGCAAATAAGTATATCCTATGGTTAAGTATCTTAATTCCCCTTTGAAAATTACAGGCACTTTATTAATGATAGGTGGTGCGGCAATAGCAACATTTACCTTTGGGCAATTTCTCTTTTTAGGAATATCCGTAATCTCACTTGGTATTCTTATTCATGTAACCGCTGGAATATTATTAAGATCCGAAATGAGAGTAACGCTGAAGAAACTCTTTGAAATAGGGTTGGTAGCGTTTATCTTTTTCTTTTGCGCGATCTTGTTATTAGACTATTGGGGGCTTATAAAAATCAACCTGTAATACTTTATTTTATCATCACCGCAAGATGTTTATCACTGCGTTAACAGTTCATTAGAATATAATATACACCAGTGCTATTTTTTTCTTAATACCAGCGCTTATTTTGTGAGGCAGTTGAATGATGTACAGGAAACGGCTACAATAATGTCATCTTCTGGTAGGGAGCAAATGGTCAGATTTGTTCCCTTTTTTGTGGAACTTATAAATTAGCTTTTACATTGTTGCTTATTGCATCCATATCCTGCAATTGCATGCATTTAAAATGTTTTTTAGGGCAGTTGCGTGTTCCGAAATTAGAACATGGCTGGCAGGGCAATGCAGGTACAATATAGTTCGTATGTTTAGCCGGTTGTGATGTGCCATAGAATGGTTCTACATCTAACTTTGGTGAAGTGCCTCCCCATATGGCCAATACTTTTCTTTGAAATGCGCAGGCAATATATTGTAATCCAGTATCATGAGAGATTACCAGTTTTGCCTGCCTG
>JBGALP010000104.1:0-16412 GCA_044223805.1 Agriterribacter sp. | reverse complement strand
ACCGCGAAATACAACCTGTATAAAATAGAAGCAATATTAATTTTATTTTTATAAAGCTTTCCTGGTTTGTTTAACCTCAATTAATATTATAATAGATACGCCTTCCATCTGTCACCGGCTTAGCTGCGGAGATTCACTTTTTACAGCGTATAACTGTAGAATGGAAGAAAAATTTGCAGATCTCTGGAGCCACAATAACTGAGTATGTTATTTGCGGCGCAACATTTAGTGTATCAAAACAAATATAGATGAGCGCTGTCGCCAAAAGACTTTTCATAGTCATCAATGGCTTTTTTAATAGCATTAATTGATTCCTGTTCCTGTTGGTTAATATCTTTATTAAAACCGGTTGCACCGCTAAGCCAGAAGCCGCCTTTTTTTCTTTTATACAGGCTGTATTGCGCGTTGCCGATAATTACAGTATAGGCAATCAATCTGTCTTTATTTTTTATCTTGATAAAAAGAATTCTCTTTGATCGGAGCTTGCCTTCTCTTTTATGAAGAACAGAGGCATAAATGCCATTATCCAGTTCGAGGGTATAAGGTTGCATGGATTAATTTTATACAAAGAAAATTTGTTTACTGAGGATATAAAAGTGCTTGGTGCGTATTTAACCGCATGATAACTGCTAACATCAGCTCGCCGAAGATTTCAATTGATTCATCGAAAAGAGTGATAGGGCCCTACATACATTCGCAACAAAAAAGGTCTGGCAAAGTCAACTGCCAGACCTTTTTTCTAATGTATTTATTCAAGCACTTACTTCAACACTACAACCCTGAAACTTTTTCCTTTACTGAGGTTGAGATAATATACTCCCGCCGGAAGTGTTTGCACAGAAATTTTTTCATTTACACCATTTATAATACCTGCTTTAACTGTTCGCCCTCCGGCGTCTGTCAATGTCCATTGAATAGCAGATTGCGGTTTTTCTTTCAGCATCACCGAAAAACTATTTACGGCAGGATTAGGCGCTACTACAACAGGACTGGTATTTTTTAACTGAACAATATTTGAATAGTTCCAACTATTGTCAGTTGCTCTCCATTTAACGCGGTATAAATTGGTTTCGGGTAAGGGATTACCATCATAATATGCATGAGATTGTTTTACTTCCGCACCCACAATAGTAGCATCTGTTATGGCAACCCAACCGGTATCAGTTGGCGCCTTATGCTCAAGATAGTAGGTGCCGTTTTCCTGGTTCTCTAATTTTAAGGTCAATACGTTCTGATTAGCGGCATCATCTGCTGTTCCCGATAATGATAACCTTGGAGAAGCCGGTGACACACGCACTAATGTTATTTCCGCTGCGCGGCCATCAGCCGCAGTAAATGTTACTAATGTTTTAACGCTATCGGCAGAAACAAATGTTGCATACTTTGGCGTTACATTACCTGCTTTTGCCCATTTGCCATTTAATGTCAACGTAATGGGCACCGCAACACTTGCACCATTTACAATATTGATATCAGGGTTTACCAATGAAATGCGCATGGTATCATTTCTTATCTGCGCCATAGCAACACATGGCGCACTACTTAGTTTAATGATTGGGTTGCTGGTAAGATTAGTATTTGCTGTAAAAATGCTGAAGCCGGTAACACCGGTAGCATTTTCCCTTATGATGTGCGCATAGCTATCCTGTTGCAAAATATCAAAAGCCCTTGTAGACGTAGAAGTCATTTTGGAGGCGAAATCTGTCATTAAAGCGGTGGTGGTTTTGGGCATTACTACGTATGCATATTTACCATTTACCGGCGCTTTACCATGATCTATATAGGCGTTGGCATAATTAGCAGTGGTAGTTACTCCGGAACCGGATTGGTCAGGACTGGTTTGTGATTTTTTCTCTACCTGAATATTATTTCCAGATAGCACATAATAACCTGTACCAAAAGGATCCATGATCCAATGCGCACCACTTGTGCTGGCGAGTGATTGAGAAAAAGGGAAGGTAGTTTTTGCCGATGCGTCAATTGTAACAGGTGTAGCCGTTGATGCCAATGTTGTTTGAAACAGTGTGGTGATGGTATTTCTGGCTGATCTGTTATTGTTGATATTACTTCCTACACACACAATATTCTTACCAAAGCAGAAATACGATTTTCTGAATATAAAAGTGGAGCTGTGTGTAATAGAAAGATTGGATTGCTGAAAATTCAGCCCAAACATACCATAGTCGCCCTGGAAATCTTTTAGTATAACATCCGAAGGAGAAGGTTGGGAAGTAGTACCAAATTTTACACCTCCTGCAAAATTCAACAGGCTTCTTTCATTCAATGAACTGATAGTGGCAGACAGATTCAAGGAGTCATATGGATAAACAATAGAGGTTGTTCCAGGAACTTTATTCCAGTCCCACCCTACATTCGTCATACCACTTGGCTGAATCTGGTAAGGCCACACACTCGGATATAAAATTTCTAACGCGCCATAACCCTGGTACCTGCCATAACGATTATTAGCAGGGTAAGTTTCTGTTGCCCAAAAAGCATTATTGATACCTTTTATACAGGCGGTCCAGTTATCTCTCCTGTATAAGGCAAGCGGACTATAGTTCATTTGCCAGAACCCTGATGGAAAGGGTTCTGCACTAACGCCACCAATTTTGGGAGCATAATCATACATTCGGGAATGCATACCCGAAAGTATCGGATCGTATTGTTGATTTACAATTTCACCTCCTATATATGTAAGCTGCTCGGTTGATGGCTGGCTATAAAAATCTATAAGATCAAATGGATGTCTTCCGCAAAGACTATTGGCAAAATAAACTTTATTTGACATGAGCGCCTGCGCGTACATCGCTTTTCTCAATGTACTATAAGCTGAACTATTAATCTGGAACGGGGTGCCACGAAGCTTTGCCAGTATGGTGGTTATCATTGAACCCATTGTATATGTATATGCATTATAGTGTGTGTCGTGATGAAATGTGGTGCTGTTCGGTTGTTCCTTTAATCTGAAAAGGAGTCTTTTAAAAACCCATGTTCATATGCATTGGTATGCCATCAACTTCCGTCGGTTGTACCTTTCTGGTCTTTTAAAAACTGTTCCAGGTATGCTTTCAGTCTCCTTAAGTCCTGTACAGCCGTATTTTTGTCGGATGCGAATAAAACCATGCAGAAGAAGGCATCCTGCAGTGTATAAATGTCGTCAACATCAAACTGCCCATTGGTATCAGAGCGCCAGCCAAGCCCGGTTCCGGTGCACCATTTTATCCAGCGCCACAATTCGTAACGTAAAGAGGTATCCGCAAACGCGTCAACATTCAGGAGTCCTGTAAAAAATTTCATTTGGTTATACCCGGTATTGCTACCGCCAAACCAGGTGCCGCTTCCACCGGCGATACCACAATCCAACATCAACTTTAACAGGTTAATTGCTTTTGTTTTACTGTCGGCATTATTGGTGTATATATAATTTCTTGAAAAGGTAGATATCATATCACCTATCTCCATGGGATCGGTAATAATTTTTCCTTTAATTAAACTACCGTTAAGCTGGATATTATAAGTAGCATATTTTGTGTTTGCCGCGCTAAGTTCAGTAGCAGATGGAGCAACACCTTTGCCTGCTCTGCGTGCCCTTGCGCGTATAGAATCAACTGCCACCAGTTCAGCCGTGGTAGGCGCACCGGTTGAAAGCGAAGGAGCATAATATGCCTGGTAATAAAAATCGCTGAGTATATAATTTTTTACAGTTGCCAGTTGGTAGAGGTCTGGCATTACATCATCTGATTGTTTGAAGATGTAGCTACGCATATACTGCATATTATCGAGGTATATTGTTCCGCTGCCGGTTTTGGGTGCAACAAAATAAATGGTATTACCCACATTTTTTGTACTGGTACGTTGCAGCATATCATAAGTATAGCTATGCGCCAATCGTCTCCATCCTGTATAATTGACATTGAACCTGAAGCGGTATTGATCTACACCAACTGAGTTAAGAAATTTTACTTCGAAAGTATCTTTACTGGCCACCTCTTTGTGCGCCCATACTTCAAAATGGCCGTTACGCCAGTCAAATAATCCATTATTAATAGCCGTAGATTGTGCTGAAGTAAGCGTTATGCGCAACGTGTCTCCGCCAACCCAGTTCCAGCAAAGCGATTTTGCTCCAAGCCTGAAATGTCTGTCGCTTATAGAAAGTGTTCCTTTAATTGCTTTATAATTGGTAGGGACGGTTGTTTCGAAATCGGGCTGGCTGTAAACCGAAGCAAGGATGAAGGAGGAAAACAGGAATAAAAAAGTACTTTTATAAAACTTTTTATTTACACTCAAGGCATAATAAGTCCTGAACCTCACAAGCAGATGGGCGGAAATAGAGATCATAAAAAATAGAATTTAGTACGTTTGGATTTTTATGGTTTTCACAGTTTTTTATGATAGAAATATCACATAGCGCACCGCACTTATACGGCAATTGGTTTTTCTGATGGACGCCGATTATTAGCAATTATCATGCAGCAATTGCCATTGGTTAATATTTTTTTATTATTAATCTATATCCAGGAAAACTGTTTTAGACCCATTTGAAAGCAAAGTGGCAACGTTTTTGACTTCTTTAAACTGAAATAATACTTCTTTTCTACAAAAATATCCCTTGACAGAAGGTCCTTCCATACTATTGATGAAAGAAAATCTGCAAAAATTTGTGGATAAAAAAATAGTTAGCGCAAGCGGAAATGCTAATGTGGAAAAGAAATTGTTTAACGGCAAGAAACTGCTTGAAATAAAAACTTTTGGAAAACAAACCTATCTGGTATTAAAGGAGATAAGTGTTAGAATTCACTTACTTATGTTCGGTTCTTACAGCATTGATGAACAGACAAAACCTGATAGCCGGCTTCGGTTAGCGCTGCATTTTAAAACAGGATCAATGTATTTTTATACCTGCTCCGTTAAAGTGGTTGAAAATCAGCTTCTTTCTGAGATTGACTGGGAAGCCGATGTTTTAAGTGATAGCTGGAATACTAAAAAGGCGGGAAAAAAATTAAAATCAAAGCCTGGTAGTATGGTTTGCGATGCCCTGCTTGATCAACAGATCTTTTCAGGAGTTGGAAATATTATTAAAAACGAGGTATTGTTCAGGGTAGACATTCAACCTGAAAGCCTGCTGAAAAATATTCCTCCAAAAAAAATAAAGCGGCTGATTGCGGAAGCCAGGAATTACAGTTTTGATTTTCTGAAATGGAAAAGAGCCTTTGAGTTAAAAAAACACTGCCTGGTTCATACTAAAAGTATTTGCCCCAAATGCAGGCAAAAGCTGATTAAAAAATACACAGGCCTTAGTAAACGACGCAGCTTTTATTGCCAGACAGATCAGAAATTGTATTAAAATTACAACGACGCAATCATCAAAAAAACGACTTTTAAAGCGGAATTTTTATTTCAATAATGCATCCTTCTCCCGGCGCTGTTATGATATTCATTTTACCTGAATAAAAATCTACTCTGCTGCTGATATTTTTTAACCCTATTCCTTTCGATTTTTCAGAAGGATCAAAACCAACCCCATCATCTGTAATAGAAAAAATATAATTGTTTTTATCAGTATTGAGGCTGATAACCACATGACTTGCACGGGCGTATTTACTGATATTGTTTAATTGTTCCTGTGCAATGCGGTAAAACATCAGCTCCATATTTTTATCCAGCTTTTGTTCAACAGCGCTATTGTCTATCACCTCCACCTTCATTTCTTTCATGTTGTTGATTTCTTCTGCCAGTTCTTCCAGCGCTATTACCAGCCCCATATCTCCCAATGTTGGCGCTACAAGCGACTTAGATAGTTTTCTTATCTCGTCTACCGCGTGATTGATATTGCTGAAGCTTTTCGCCATATACTCTTTTCTCCGTGCGTCTTTTGTTGCTTCCGAGGCGATTTTCAAATATATTTTAGATGTAGTGAGTATCTGGTTTATATTATCGTGCAGTTCGCGGCCAAGATAATTCCGCTCTCTTTCCTGGGCTTGTATGGTAATTTCAGTAATTAATTTCTGCTGCGCAAGCGCCTGCTCTGCTAACTCTTTTTCAAGTTGCCGCTTTTCGGTAACGTCCTGCATAAATCCGAGGCATCTTATGTGATGTTTATCTGGATTACCCTTTACCTCCATTCTGAAAAAAACATTTTTATATCGCCCTGAATGATCTATCATATTAAGCTCTGCTGTAAAAACCTGGCTTGGCTTATGAAGCGATTGAATGCCTTTCTGAAAAATTCTTGCATCATCAGGATTCATATGTTTTAAAATAATATCCTGGGCTGGCTCTATATCGCCGGGAGTATAACCGAGGATCCGGAAAACACCTTCAGACCATTGTGTGTTACCTGTAATCATATCAAATTCCCAGCTTCCGAAATTGGCAAGAGATTCAGCCTCCTTCATCAATGTTTCGTTTGTAATAATATTCCTTAGATACAATTGTCTTTCCCTGTCGAACCTGTGTTTTTCAAGACTGTTAATAATGGCATTGGGTAAACGGGCAAGATTGCTTTTAAGTAAATAATCATCCGCACCTTCCTTCAAAATATTTACTGCGAATTCTTCTGACACTGTACCGGTTACAAGAATGAAGGGAATTTTAAGTCCGGTAGATTTAAATACTCTTAGTGCTTCAGATGAATTAAACTGGAACAGAGAATGATCTGCAAGAATCACATCGGGTATATATTCACTAAGCGCGGCGGTATATTCCTCCCGGGTATCAACCAATTTAAAAGTGAAATTGATTCCAGCCTGTTTTAGCATTCTTCCCGAAAGCTCGGCGTCATATTCTGAATCTTCAAGGTAAAGGATCTTAAGTTCGTGTGTCATAAAATAGGATTTATTGAGGAGGTTGATTGAGTAGCAGCCAGTATAAGCCCATTTCTGAAACGGCTTTCACAAAGCTTTCAAACTCCACCGGTTTAACTATGTAACTATTTACCCCTGATTTATATCCATTGCTTATGTCGCTTCCTTCTTTAGAAGAAGTGAGTAAGACAACAGGGATCATTTTTGTACGTTCATCAGATTTGATTTGCTGTAATACTTCAAGCCCACTTATTCTTGGCATTTTCAGATCGAGTAATATCAACTTCGGGATATCACTGATTTTTCTTTCGCTGAATGGCCCGGTGCAAAAAATATAATTAAGCACCGCTTCGCCGTCCTCGAGGTGAAGCAGGCTATTTGCGATATGACTTTTTCTCAGCGCCCTGATGGCAAGCTCCGCATCAGCGGGATTGTCTTCCACGAGCAGAATGTCATAGTTCTCGTTCATGCTATACTATTTTCAATGTTTTTTTTAATTGTGGTAAAATAAAAAGTTGCGCCCTCATTAACCTTTGCATCAGCCCATATGCTGCCACCATGTTTGCTGACGATTCTGTGTACAATAGCCAGGCCAACGCCGGTGCCTTCAAATTCTTTCGGGCTGTGAAGGCGTTGAAAAACGCCAAATAATTTATCTGAATACTTCATATCAAAGCCGGTGCCGTTATCTTTTACGTAATACACGGTTTCATCATTGATTTTTTCAGCGCCGATTTCAACTTCGGGATTTTCTTTTTTACCCGAATATTTAACAGCGTTAGAAATAAGATTGATCCAAACCTGTTGTATTAAGGTATGATCTACTTCGGCGGGCGGCAGAGTATGTATCCTGATGTTTGCTTTGTGCACTGATGTCTTTTCCATATCCAACACAATGTTTTCAACCATTTGCCTGAGATCTGTTTTGGAGCGTTGTACTTCTTTACGTCCAAGCCGTGAAAATGCAAGGAGATCATCAATTAATCTGCCCATCCGTTCGGCATTGTTTCTGATATTTCCCAACAACCTCTTTGCTTCATCATCCAGCAATGGCAGATATTCTTCTTCAATTATGCGTGCAAACCCGTTTAATGCTCTCAATGGTGAACGCAGATCATGCGATACGGAATAAGAAAAAGATTCCATCTCTTTGTTGGCAGCTTCCAGTTGAGTAACATTACTGCGTAGCTCATTGTTCAATTCCCTTATTTTTTCGTCAGCCAGTTTTACATCTGTAATATCTCTCGCATTTACAAACCATTTTCCGTGTCGTATAATCACTTTCCATTGCAGCCATTTTTGTGAGCCGTCCTTACATTTCATCTCTGTTTCTAATGAAAGTCTATCTCCTGTATGCCCCGAAGTAAATGTGGAAAGCTCATTTTCATCCTTAAGAAACGCTGTTAGCTTTTTGCCTTTTGTTTCGTGCAGTGAATAACCGAGTATATCGGTGAAAGCATTGTTTATTTCTTCGATAGCGAGTGAAGCCGCGTCTATAATTCCTATTATATCAGCAGAGTTATTGATCAGTAACTGGCTTTTTTCAAGCGAGTTGTTTTTTTCAATCAGCTCTTTTTTCTGCAGCTGTATTTTCAGCAACACATTTACTTTAGCTTTTACCACTTCGGGGTTAAGCGGTTTGAGTAAGTAATCTACAGCCCCTTCATCATATCCTTTCATTACCAGCGTATGCTCCATGCTCTCCGCGGTAGCGAATATGATGGGAATATTTTTTGTTCTTTTATTGGTTTTCAAAATCTGCGCTACTTCAAAGCCATCCATATCAGGCATGTTTACATCAAGAATGATCAGGTCAATGTCATTGTGTAAAGATGTTTTCAATGCTTCTGCGCCACCGGTTGCCTTTAACAGTGTTCTGTCGTTGGAATCAAGCAGGTTTTCCAACGCAAGAATATTGGCTGGTTTATCGTCAACTATAAGGATATGTGCGCTTGTTGTTTTTTTCATACCCTGTTATATGCGTTTTAATATAAAATCTGTTATTTCTGCTAATGAATAAATATAAGTGGCGCCCTTTTTTATGGCTGCTCTCGGCATTTCAGCAAACCTGGCTTCCGAAGGATCCTGTGCAATGGTAAGTCCTCCCTGGTTATTAATAGCTGCAATACCTGCTGCTCCGTCTGCATTGCTCCCTGTCAATATAATTCCAATCAGTGTTTCCTTATATACATCGGCCGCAGATTCAAATAATACATCAATAGATGGTCTGCTGAAGTGTACCGGATCTTCTGCTGATAAAGAGAAGCTGTAATCCGATTCAATCAATAAATGATAATCAGGCGGAGCCATAAACACAAATCCTGGTTTTATTTTTTCTTTTTCTTCTGCCTGAACAACATTAAGCTTCGATTTTTGCTGAAGTACTTCTTCCAGCAGTGTTTTCTGGTCTTTTGTACGGTGCTGAACAATTACTAACGGAATAGGGTAATCAGCCGGAAGTTGCTGTAATATCGCTGAAAGCGCAATCAGTCCTCCGGCTGATGTACCAATAACAATAGCTTTGTATTTTACAGGTAATGCATTCATCAACGTGTTTTGATAAATATTTTTTCCCGTTTATCTATCACATCAAAACAAGCTCTTTTATCAGAAGACAGCAGGGATTCTTTGCTGCCTAATCCCAGCATTCCGAACGTACAAAGGCTTTCATGAAACAGATTCAGCACTTTATTCTGCAATTGCTGGTTAAAATAAATCAATACATTCCTGCAAATCACCAATTGAAACTCGCTGAATGATCTGTCAACTGCCAGGTTGTGTGAAGCAAAAACAAGATTTTGTTTTAAGCTTTTATCGAATAAAACTGAATCATATTTCGCTTTATAATACTTCGAAAATGAAACTTTGCCTCCCGCTTTCTGGTAATTAACGGTGTAATTTTTCATTTTTGAAAGAGGGTATATACCTTCTTTCGCGGTTTGTAATGATTGCTGGTTAATATCTGTTGCGTAAATAACTGAACGGTTGAGGATACCTTCCTCATGCAACAGAATAGCCACGGAATAAGCCTCCTCGCCTGTAGCGCAACCCGCCAACCATATCTTGATAAATGGATAAGTAGCTAATCTTTTCACTACATTTTCCCGCAGGCTAAGATAAAATAGTGGATCCCGGAACATTTCAGTAACGGTAACCGATACCTGCTGTATAAATGCTTCAAAGAACTTTTCGTTGTGCAGCAATATTTTTTGAAGATGTTCCACTTCATTGATATTGTGCAGATTCATAAAATGATTGATCCTGCGTTTTACAGACGCTTCAGCATATTCCGTAAAGTCATATCCATATGCAAAGCGCAAAGCCTCCAGCATCGTTTTCAGTTCTGTGCTTTCCAAACTCATGTGCCTGTTCAATTTTTAGTAGCGCTGTAAGCAGCGTATAGGTATTACGCATACAACCATACTCTCATCAGCGATAGCAACTGCCCTACATCTACGGGCTTTGAAATATAATCAGACATACCCGCGTCCAGGCATTTTTCCCTGTCTCCTTTCATTGCTTTAGCCGTTATGGCAATAACCGGCAGTCCGGCAAATTTTTCCATATTCCTGATGGCTCTTGTTGCTTCGTATCCGTCCATTTCGGGCATCATAACATCCATTAGAATAATCGCAGTATCAGGATTGTTTTTTAAAACCTCGAGCGCATTTTTACCGTTTTCCGCTGTAACGCAAATCATGCCTTCATCTTCAAGCACGTTAGTCAGCGAATAGATATTCCTTATATCATCATCAACAAGCAATATTTTTTTGTCTTTCAATACTTCGTCGGATTTGTGAAGCTTACGTATAAGGTGTTGTTTTTCTCTTGGCAGCCGCGACTCAACACGATGCAGGAACAGCATGGTTTCATCGAGTAACCGTTCCTGTGAGTCGGCGGTCTTTAATACAACGGTATTGGCTGAGCGCATAAGCCTGGCATTCTCTTCTTTTGATATATCCTTCCCTGTATATACTATGATAGGAACTTTTTTAAGCTGTTCGTCAGCTTTTATTTTTTCTAATAATTCAAAACCAGACATATCCGGTAAGCCAAGATCAACAATTACGCAATCGAACTTTTCGTTTTTCATCATATCATGTGCCTCTTTGCCCGAATAAGCAGAGAATGATTTCACATCTCCGTTTCCAATCAACTCGCGGATAGCCTTATTGTGATTTTCATTATCTTCTACTATAAGCAGTTTTTTGAGTTTTCTGCTTATAAAATCTTCCATGCGGTTAAATACATAATTCAGTTCGTTTTTTCCTGCTGGTTTGTGCATAAAATCAAACGCACCTAAGGCTAATCCCTCTTTCCTGAGATCGTAACCGGATATGATCTGTACAGGAATATGCCGCAGCTCAGGAGCATTTTTTAAATGTTTCAATACATCGGTGCCATCCATTACCGGGAGTTTCATGTCTAATATAATCGCGTCTGGTTTATAATGCCTCGCATAACTCAAGCCAATATTTCCCTGTGCTGCTACTATACCTTTATATCCTTTGTCCCGTACAAAATCCAGTAGTATTTTTGAAAAGATGTCATCGTCTTCCATAATCAGGATTACCTTATCATTTTCGCCGATGATATACCGGTCGTCTTCAGTTTCGCCTGCAGATTGCACCATTTTTTCAGCGACAGCAATGACAGGAACCGGTTTTTCTTTTTTCTCTTTTACTTCTATAATACGTTTAGAACTGCCCGGCGCGGAACCATCAAAAGAAAGAGGAAGGTAAAGGGTGAAATTGCTGCCCTTGTCAGCTTCACTACTTACATGAATTTCTCCGCCTAATGCACCAGCCAATTCCTTGCTGATGGAAAGTCCCAGACCCGTGCCGCCATATTTTCTTTTGGTTGACCCATCGGCCTGTTGAAATGCTTCAAAAACAACATCCAGTTTGTCTGCAGGAATACCAATGCCTGTATCTGTTACTGAAAATGCGATGATCTGCGAAACATCTGTAAGCTTGCTATTCCTGAATAAGGTTCCCGACGCTGGTTTGCTGATGGATAAGGTTACTTTGCCTGCTCTTGGCGTAAATTTGAAAGCATTAGATAACAAATTCCGTAATATCTGTTCAAGCCGTTGTTTATCGGTGGATATAAAATTGGCTGTTTGTTCATCATGAAGAACCGTAAACTCAATAAACTTATTTTTCGCTACTTCGTTAAACATTGCCTTGATCTGCTTAATAATGGATTGCAGCGATACTTCATTAATATCAAGTTCCATTTTACCCGCTTCTACTTTAGACAGATCAAGAATTTCGTTGATGAGGTTAAGAAGGGCTGTGCCGGAGTGATGTATGTTTTTTGAAAACTCAATTTCCTTTTCGCCTAACGTTTTATTTTTATTTTCTGAAAGCAATTGTGAAAGAATAAGTATACTATTAAGTGGTGTACGCAACTCGTGAGACATGTTAGCGAGAAACTCAGACTTGTATTTACCTGTTTGCTCCAGCTCTTTTGCTTTCGACTCTACATCTTCTTTTGACAGTTGTAATTGTTCCTTTTGTATTTCCAGCAGATTGGCTTTTTCTTCTAATTCTTCATTGCTTTGCTGCAGCTCTTCCTGTTGAGCTTTTAATTCTTCTTCTGATCTTTCTAATAGTAATGTCTTTTCCTGTAGCTCTTCATTAGTTTGTCTTAATTCCTCCTGTTGTGTTTCCAGCTCTTCAGCCTGTTGCTGTGTTTCTTCGAGCAGGGCTTTTAGTATTACCCGTGATTGTGCCGCAGTGATGATAATAGCAAGGTGTTCACTCACCTGGTTGAGATAACCTAATTGGAGTTCTGTGGGTTTTTGTATGGAGCCAATTTCAACAACAGCTTTTAAAGTTCCGTCCATCAGCAGGGGCAAAGCAATAATATGCCTGGGTTTGCTTTCTCCCAAACCTGAATGGATCTTTATATAGTCATCAGGAATATCTGAAAACACGATTGTCTTTTTTTCGAGCGCCGCCTGTCCTGCAAGACCTTCACCCAATACAATGCTATTTTTCAGTGTATTGGGGTTTGAGGCATACGAGCCGGTGAGGTGTAATTGTCCGGTCTCGTGCAGGTAAATCAAGCCTACCTGCGCTTTTACATAAGTACATAAATGAGTTATGATGGTTTCTGCCAGGTAATCAATATTTGGTTCACCTCTTATTTTTTCATTCAATTCGTAACTTCCCGTCAACAGCCAGTTTTTTTCCTCACGTTCATTTTCTGCTTTACGCAGTGCCTGCAGATTATTGATGATGACAAAATATACCGCAACCAATACCAGGATCATTACTATCACAAGCACGAATAACAATGCATTAAAACTAACAGCATCTTCTTCGCTTAAGGCTTTACGTTTTACCAATAATTCATTTTCCACATTATTAGCCTCTGCTATCATTTGCCGCATATCGTCGTGCAATTGTTTACCTTTTCCGGTTAAAAACAATTGAGTGGCCTGTTCGGCATTTTTTCTGCGTAATTCAATAATCTCTTTTTGAAATTCAAGAATGAGCTGTACCTGTTTTTTTATAGCCTCTATATTTATCTGCTGTTTTTGGTTATCTGACGTGAGTTTCAGGAGGCGATTAAGGTGGGTAATAACCTGCGCTTTGCCTATATTAAACGGCTCAAGATATTTATCATCGCCAGCAATGATAAAGCCTCTTACTCCTGTTTGAATATCTACCGTGGCAGCAAAAACCTGCTCAAATTCATACATTACCTCATGGGTGTGCATTACCCATTTATTAGTATCGAGAAATTTGCGGTTATTGCTGATAGAAAAATAAGCTACGGTTAACAATACCGCGGCACAACAAATAAAACCAGTAAGAATTTTCCGGCTTAGCGTCATTTTCATAAATATCAATTCGGTTCTTCTATAACAATTGAATTACGCAAAATAAAATGTAATATCATTTTGTTGTTGTGTGATTATATTTTCAGGAATTTTTCACATGTAAAACATATACCTGGTAGCAACAGGTATTTGATGTTGATGTTTTCTTAACCAGCATTATTGGAGCAGTCAATTATATATATGGGCAGTACGGATTTATTGGGGATTTATTGGGAAGTAAATTACATAAAAAACCTGAGCGAAAATTTTCAAAAAGGATTTTTTATTTATTCATAACGGTATGGCATACTTGTAAATAAAAAATGTTCACCTCTTTTTAGTTAACCACACATTGAATATATATAATGGTTACGCTTACTTCAATGGTGATGCGTTGTATTTATCAATAAAAGCATTATTAGATATTCAAAAAAACATGTATACCTGCATAATAATTTAAGTATACCAGTTTGTGCTAAGTATAAACGCTAATGAAAAAACACTTAGGTAAGCATTGGCATAAAATTAATTTCAATGTGTAGGTGCGTGCACTTACTATTAAGAGAGATCGAAGGTGTTTGCACCTCTCCATTCCTGTGGCGTCACGCCATGTTCCTGTTTAAATATCCTGGCAAAATAGCCGGGATCATTGTAGCCGCAATCCAATGAAACAGACGCTATGCTGTTGGCAGGGTTTTGCAATAATGCTGTTGCTTTTTTTAAACGCAGCATCCGTATAAATTTATTGGGGGAGCATCCGGTCAGCGCATCAAGCTTGCGGTGCAATTGCGAATGGCTCATAAAAACCAATTTGCATAATTGTTCAACCGTAAAATCCGGATCGGTTATATGTTGTTCTATAACTTCTCTTACTTTAGTAACAAATGCATCTTCAGGTTTATGGTTTGATCCGTTCGATATAATTGGTGTTGCTGGTATAGTTTGTGTACTGCCTGCATTAAGCCCGGCTTTCATAATATAATACTGTTGTAATTTTTTGCGGATCTCCAGCAGCTTCTTTATACGGATCAACAATTCTTCTTTGTTGAAAGGTTTTTCCAGATAAACTTCAGCGCCTCTTTGCAAGCCTTCTATTTTACTTCGCATATCCGCTTTAGCGGTAAGCATAATAACAGGTATATGGCTGGTGTGTTCATTTTCGCGCAGTTTGTCAACCAATTCAAAGCCATCTATAAATGGCATCATTACATCAGTGATGATTAAATCGGGGATTACATCAACCGCTATTTCAAATCCTTCTCTTCCGTCTTTACCAACCGCCACCCTGTAGTCAGGCAAACAGGATGCTATATATGCTACTACATCCACGTTATCTTCTACCAATAATATCAGTGGTGCATTTCCATTTCTGTTATTAGCATTAACTTCTTCTGCTTTTGTGGTATCCGGCAGTACTGTTGCAGAAAATGCTTTTTTTAAATCACTTTCTATCATTTCATCAACTGCGTCTGCTTTTCTCAAAGGAAGCGACACCGTGAATTCGCTGCCACGTGTACTACCTGCCGGTGGACTTTTTACAATAATTTCTCCTTTCATCAACCTGATCAATTCCTTTGTGAGTGCAAGCCCAATACCCGTACCTTCAGATTTGCGTGTATGTGTGTTGTCTGATTGATAAAAGCGATCGAAAATATGTTGCAACTGTTCTTCGGGTATACCTATCCCTGTGTCTTTTACTTTTATGATTAGTGTCGATGTATCGTCGTCTGCAGGCGAAGTGTTTTCTATAACGCTGATATAGATATTCCCTTTTTCCGGCGTAAACTTAATGGCGTTCGAAAGCAGGTTAGATACAATCTGCCTGAGTTTTTCCTGGTCGTATTCGATATGCAGCGCATCAATATCTGTAAGAAAATGCAATTGTTTTTGCTGACTGGTGGCAAGAGAATGAAAAGACTCTACGATATAGCGAAGAAAATGAATTACATCTCCTTGTATTAACAGCAATTGCATGCTGCCATTTTCCAGCTTGGAAAGATCAAGTAGCTCATTTACCAGGTTGAGCAAACTGCGCCCATTGCGAACAATCATATTCATGCGGCTGTCAAATTGCTCTTTAGGATTTTCTATAACCTGGTTAGCCATACCCAGTATAACAGTAAGGGGTGTACGAAATTCGTGCGTGATATTGGTGTAGAGTTGTGTTTTTACCGTGTCAAGCTCTTTCACCCTTTTTGCCTCTAACTGCTGGTAATTTAGTTGTGATTCTAATTTCGCTTTGTTTACATTAAACCTGAGATAAGCCCGTATAGCCAGTGCTATCAACAAAACATATAGGATATAGGCCCACCAACTCCGCCACCAGGGCGGTAACACAGTTATTTTTAGCTCAGCAGTTTTATCGCTCCAAATACCCTGGCTATTGCTTCCCTGTACTTTAAAAGTATACGTGCCCGCCGGCAGGTGCAGATAAGTTGCAGTTCGCCGCGTACCGCTTTCTACCCATTCTTTGTCAATGCCCAACAATTGATAGCGATATTTATTTTGCTGCGGTGCGCTAAAATCAAGCGAGGAAAATTCAAGTGTAACTACATCCTGCAAATGGCTAAGGGTAATAGATGCTGTTTGCTCAATTGTTTCCTTAAGCACACCAGTTTCGTCGCCAGGCGCTATTACTTTATTTCCAATTAATATGGCAGTAATATATACATTGGGCGAATAATTGCTGGACAATACTTTTTGTGGGTTAAAAATGTTTATCCCATTTACGCCGCCAAAAACAAGATCACCGTTAGCAAGTTTGCCAAATGCAT
>JBGALP010000377.1:0-2435 GCA_044223805.1 Agriterribacter sp. | reverse complement strand
TTAAGGTTCGAGTTAGAAGCTATCAACTCTTTACTTAAGCCTTCAATTTTATTTACCAGTCTTTCGGCATTCCGGTTTATTAAAGCCTTTGATGCATCCAGTATAGGTTGCACAGAACGGTAGTTATTGGTAAGTACTACGGTAAGCAGATCATCTTTATAACTGTTGGCAAAATCCAGCATATTTTCTACGTTAGCCCCCTGAAAACGATAAATGCTCTGGTCATCATCGCCCACTACAAATACATTTGGTTTATCCCAATAGCTGATCAGCAATGCTACCAGGCGGTTTTGCGTACCACTGGTGTCCTGGTATTCGTCAACAAGTATGTGCTGAAATCTTTCCTGGTAATTGGCAAGGAGGTTTTTATTTTCTTCAAAGGCCTTTATCACCCAGTTAATCATGTCATCAAAATCATAACGATTTTTTTTGCGCATCATTTGTTGAAAGCGCTCAAACTCATTAACCGCTGCCATCAACTTCGTCATCTTCTCTTTTTCTTCATCAATCTTCTCTGCCTTAAGATCTCCCGCATTAAAATTTTTATATTTTCTTTTATAAATAAATTCTTCCCGGTTAGGCAAATCTTCAATATATGCTTCAATTTTGTTGTTGATGAATTCCGGCGTCCAACCTTCCCGCTTCATACTGCTGAACAACTGCTGCAGGTTTTTTACTTCAAAATACACATCACCTCTATATCTTTTTAAAGGATGATTTTTAGGAAGGGTATCAATTAACTCCTTAAACAATTGAATTTTCTCCAATTCCGATATGGCATCCAATGCATTCTTTTCAAATAAAGAAAGATTTTCCTGGATGATGTCGTTACAAAAAGCATGAAAGGTGTATATGTTTACCTTATATGCATCCGGACCTATAAACTGCAACAATCTTCTGCGCATAGCAACCACGCCAGCATCTGTATAAGTGAGACAAAGTATATTGTCGGGCTGTACGTCAGTATCCAATAAAATTTTGCCTATACGGCTGGCTAATATTTGCGTTTTGCCGGTGCCGGGGCCTGCAATAACCATCACCGGACCGTTAATTGTATCTACCGCAATCTTCTGTTGTGGATTTAATTTGTTATAATATTCTAAAAAAATTTGTTCTTTATTTCTCATTATGCTATTACATTGATTTAAAAAAAGTAGAAAGTTTTCTACTTTTTTAGCAGTGAATCATACGACTGATTGTTTCGAAAATACTGTTCCATTTTTTTATTGAATCCTACGCCTGTTTGTGAATAATTCAGCTTCAACGCCCTTTTGTAATACAATTTTACCAACGGATATGCATTGTTGCTTATTAGACTATTTGCTTTTATCATCAGTATTTTTACTACAAAAAAAGATACACAAAAAGCTACAAATAAAGTTAAAACATTGATTCTATTACCACTTTGTAGTATTGTTTACCTAAAAATGCTTCAATACTTTTATATATAAGTAATGCGTTAACCATAAACAGCCGTTGAAACCGTTTGATGAGCACGTCACTGATTTTATTTATTTAAAGTACATTACTTTTACAATAAAGCCGCAACATTTGTTTGCGGCTTTTTGTATTTGAGCGCTTAACAATATGAGTTAGCCGGGAATACGGCTGATGTATTTTTCAATTTGCTTTATCTGATCTACTACCTGCGGCGTTGTAGGCTTTTGTTCCTTGGCTCTGCGGAAATAATCTTTAGCAGCACGGAATTCTCTTTTATTGATAAATATCTGGCACATTTGTAAATAAGCAGCGGCAGTGTTTTCTTTATCAGGCAATCCCGCACGAATGGCTTTGCGGATATATTCTTCTGCCTGTTTCATATTGCTTTTTTGCATAGCAATACTGCCTAATTGAAAATAGGCAGCTCCCTCAGTTTCCTTCATCGGCATACCCAGGCTTAAACTTTTTTTCATTAAAATTTCAGCGTTATCAAAATCCTGGCTGAACATGGCGAGGTTCGATTTCAGAAAATAATACACGCTGCGAACCGGCTTTATTAAAAGACCCGGAAATTTAATGGAATCGAGCACCTTTTTAGCGCCATCAATATCTCCATCTTCCATATAGCCCTGTATTAAACGCATAGGGCCAAACAAAAAATGACTTACCACTCCTACCAGGGCAATAAAATATAATGCAAAAGCCGGCCAAAACCCCGAAAAAACATTCACCACAATAGCTAAAGCCAAAGCCACAAAACTCAACGGAAGCCGGTATTTTATAAGTAACGTATAAAACTTCATACATTTTTTTTAGGGCTGCAAAGAGAGGAAACAGGACTGTATGGCAGGGGAAATATTGTGGTAGCCTGGGTATAAGGTAGATGGTTTACGGTGATGAAATGTGCGGTTTCACCTTGCGCCTTACGTCTTACGCTTTATACCTTTCACCTTTACTCTTTAGCGTCATTCACTTCAATCCAGTATCCATCGGGG
>JBGALP010000103.1:0-16038 GCA_044223805.1 Agriterribacter sp. | reverse complement strand
TCCTTTTTTACAGGCGGGTGAGACACAATAGCCGTCAGTTTAAACAATAACGATTGCAAAATATCCTGTTCCGTTAGGAACAATTTATAGGTAGAAAATATTGATACGAAAGGATTGCGTGCCGTAGGTACGCTTTATGCAATGCTGATCCCAACACAAAACGTTCCTAACGGAACGATAAACGAATTATTGATTTTTATTCTACCGGTAAAATGTCCCTATGGGACATAAAATGCAACAATTATCCGTAAGGATGTTAAAATGACGGCTATGGTGGTGACACCCGCCTGTAGCCACCGCTATCTTGCTGTGCCTGCTTGTTTGGTAGGCTATTTACCACCGCCAGAAAAATTATATAGTTGACGGCAACTTTAAATGAACCCTGTTTAATTTCTTCATTTTTCAAGTCATCATTTTGCGTTAGGTTTGTATAAAATTTTTTGATGAAAAAACTATTATATACTATCCCCGTTTTATTGATCGCTGCCTGCGGAGGTAGTAAATCAGGTGAAGAAAAAGAGGCAGAAACTCCACCTGCTGAAGTTAAAGTTTCAACTACTTCAGCGGTATTTAATGCTTCCTTTGAAGAAGTACTGGCTCAATATTACGCACTAAGAGATGCGTTAATCGGCGATGATACTGCTGCGGCTAATCATGCTGCTTCCGCTTTGATAACAGCTTCAGCGCAGGTAAAATTAGATGAGCTGAAAAGTGCAGATACCAGCAATATAATTATCCCTACTGCCAAAACCTACGGTGATAATATAAGCAGCGAAAGTAAAGGACTGTTAGGCGAAACCGATATTCAACAAAAGCGCAAATCATTTCAGATGATATCGGCCGCTTTGTTTGATTACGTGAGAACGGTTCGGTTTGATAAACAGAAAGTATACCTGCTGCATTGTCCCATGGCGTTTGACAACACGGGCGCAGACTGGTTAAGCAGCAGTACCGAAATCAAGAATCCATATTTCGGCAAAACAATGCTTACCTGCGGAGCCGTAAAGGATTCGGTAGTATTCAAGTGATCAAGGTTATGTAAAAGATCAATAGCTGCTCATGAGGAAACGGGTTACGATGATATGTGTAATGGTTTTGCTGACCATAATTACCTATGCCCAATCAACATATACGCTTAGCGGCTACATCAAAGATTCCTTAAGTGGAGAAACCCTTATTTCAGCGTCTGTTACCGTAAAAGGAGAAACTAAAGGGGTAAACAGTAACCAGTATGGTTTCTTTTCGCTTACGCTTCCCAAGGGTAAGTATACCATAACGGCGTCTTTTATAGGTTATGAGGCAACAGAAGTGGTAATTGATCTTACCAAAAATGTTCAATTCAACTTTGAGCTTTCTCCCAGAATTACACAATCGGCAGAGGTAGTTATTTCTTCCAAAAAGCGCGACGCGAACGTGAAGAATGCACAAATGGGCAAGGTGGAATTGTCCATGAGCACTATCAAAGCATTACCTGTAATTTTTGGTGAAGTAGATATTCTTAAAACATTACAGCTCATTCCCGGTGTGCGTAATGCTGGCGAAGGCAACAGTGGTATATATGTAAGGGGAGGAGGTCCTGATCAGAATCTTATATTACTGGACGATGCCGTTGTGTATAACCCCGGGCATCTCTTTGGCTTCTTTTCTATTTTTAATGGAGACGCTATTAAAAATGTTTCTTTAATAAAAGGTGGCATGCCGGCGCAATACGGCGGGCGGCTTTCTTCAGTAGTGGATGTTGCCATGAAAGATGGCAACATGAATAAATATCATGTAGAAGGTGGGCTTGGTTTAATTGCTTCCAGGTTGTCTGTTGAAGGTCCCATAAAAAAAGATAAAGCCTCGTTTATGGTATCTGCAAGAAGAACATATATAGATGCATTGGTAAAACCATTTATTCCTAAAACCAATAACTTTTCAGGTTCCGGCTATTATTTTTACGATCTGAATACTAAAGTGAATATCAAATTTTCTGAAAAAGACCGCCTGTATCTGAGTGGCTATTTTGGAAGAGACGTATTTGACTTTAATAATGAAAAGCAATCTTTTAAAGTGGGTATTCCCTGGGGCAACTCTACTGCAACGCTCCGTTGGAACCATGTATTTGGTAATAAAATGTTTGCCAATACCTCGCTTGTTTATAATGATTATAAGTTTGATTTTAATGCAGCGCAAAATGATTTCCAGCTTAAATTATCAAGCGGTATAAAAGACCTGAATGCGAAAGTTGACTTCGACTATTATCCCATACCGCTCCATAAAATAAAATTTGGCGCTCAATACACCTATCACACTTTTATTCCGCAGGTATTATCGGGCAACCAGGATAGCACGCAGTTTACGCCCAATAATGCACAAAAGAAATACGCCAATGAAGTAGGTTTATATGTGCAGGATGACTGGGAGATTAACGACGATTTTAAATTGAATTATGGCGTACGATGGAGTGGTTTTCAGCAGGTTGGACCTTATAAAAAGTACACTACTGATGCGGATGGAAACAATATTGACAGTGCCATTTATAAAAGTGGTGAAGCCGTAAAAAACTACGGCGGGCTTGAACCCAGAGTAACCTTACGGTATGCTATAAACGATGAAAGTTCGTTTAAAGCTGCCGTTACCCGCAACTATCAATACATACACCTGGTTACAAACGCCGGCACCACATTGCCCACTGATCTTTGGGTATCGAGCACCTACCGGGTTAAACCCCAATTGAGCTGGCAATACGCTGTAGGCTATTTTCAGAATTTTAAAGACAACACTTTTGAAACCTCCATTGAGTTGTACTATAAAACCATGGCTAACCAGATTGAATATCGTGAGGGTTATACGCCATCCTTAAAAGATACCGAAACAGATTTTGTATTTGGCAAAGGTTGGAGCTATGGCGCTGAATTATATCTTAATAAAGCGAAAGGAAGGTTGACCGGATGGATCGGTTATACGTTATCGTGGACCTGGAGAAAATTTCCCGACCTGAACAGCGGTAATAAGTTCCCTGCAAAATACGATCGCCGGCATGATCTCTCTGTAGTGGCTACTTATGATCTTTCAAAGAAATGGAAATTGTCGGGCGTATTTGTATACGGCACGGGTAATGCCACTACTTTACCGGAACGTTTTTATGTAATAGAAGGTGTACTTACCCAGGAATACAGTGCCGTAAATCAATACAGGTTAAAACCTTACCATCGCATTGATCTGGCAGCCACCTATACTCCTGAACGGAAAAACAAAAAACCAAAAAGGCTAAAAGGCAGTTGGGTGTTTAGTGTGTACAATGCTTATAGCCGCGCCAACCCTTATTTCATTTATTTCGATCAAACCGGCAGTCCCTACGATGGTACATTAAAAATCCAGGCAAAACAAGTTTCATTATTTCCCATATTGCCCAGCGTTACGTGGAATTTTAAGTGGTGAGTTTACAAATACTCCATCGCCGGAGGCGATAACAAAAAAATACGAGGCGTAGACGCCGCGTAGCAATGCCAATAAACCCAATGAGTTTGCCGCCCTGCCTCTGCGCTGCAAACTCATTGGTGATTTTCTATACTATTCCTTTACCTTCTTGCAAAATATCTTTCTTCCACCCTGGTATAACAGCATTCCTTCTACTTCATTTTTAAAGTTCTTTACAAATTCTACCTGCACATCATCAAGCGGTTCAAAAAATGCATCTTCTTTTTCGGCGTATAGTATTTTTACAGATTGATTGGTTGGAGTGGCATTCAAGAGACCGTTTTTAATACTCATTACTACTTTTAAGTCTGGTCTTATTTCATAATTGCCTTCGTATTGTTTTAAAGTAGATTCAGGCAGGCTGATGGCTATTCTTTGTTTGGGAAGATCATAGGGTTTGTTATACAATTGCTTTAATATTTTGTCGGTAATTTCTTCCAGGGATTTATCTGAAGCGTTGCTGAGTAATACAATGCATATATCATCTTCGGGTACACGAACAAAATTGGTGATGTAACCGTGTATACCCCCACCGTGTCCTACTTTTCTTTTTCCTCCGATACTATCTATCACCCAACCATAGCCGTAGTTGTTGCGAACAGGTGTGTAAGCCTTTTCTTGATCATCTTTTGGAAGAATAGTATAATTTTCAAGTGCCTGGTGCCACTTGTATAAATCACCAACGGTTGAATAAATGGCGCCTGCTGAAAAAGATACCGAAGAATCTACAATAGGAGCCATTGCAGCGCCCTTGTTGTCAATACTAAAATACCCTGTTGTTTTTTCAGGCGATTTAAGGTGTGTAAAGTCGAACCCGCTATGCGTCATTTGCAGTGGGGTAAAAATATATTGTCGTACAACCTGTTCATAAGGCATTTTGGTAACCTTTTCAATAATATATCCCAGCATAGAATAGCCGCTGTTGGAGTAACGCCATCCCGTACCTGGTGAAAAAGTGAGCGGTTTGTCTTTAAATAAAGCCATCATCTTTTCGCGATTTGCTGGCTTGCTCACTTCCGAAGCCATAAATGTTGCGTCTTCCGTATAACTGTATATGCCGGAAGTATGCAGCATCAGTTGTTCAATCGTAATGCTGTCTCCTTTAGGATATTTAGGAAAGTATTTGCTGAGTTTATCATGCACATTTAATTTCTTTTCCTGTTGCAGTTTTAAAATAACCGCATCTGTAAATTGTTTGGTAATGGATCCTAATTGAAACACACTGTTCTCATTGTTTGCTACCTTATCTTCAACATTGCGGTAGCCATAACCTTTACTCAATAAAACAGCGCCACCTTTTGCAATTAAAACGGAACCATTAAACCTGTTGATGTTGGTATATCTAGAAACAACTGAATCCAGTTGTGCCGTTACGGATTGACCAAAAGAAGATAATACGGTAGACATTATCACCGCTACGATAAAGAAGCGAATCATACTAAAATAAATTTTAATGAAAAATAAAAGCGGTTGAAGTAGAACGAAAGTAAAGGTTACAGCTTATTCTTTGGCTATTATGAATAATTATCAAGTTTACTACATGCGCGGTGGTTTTTCTATATAATTGGTGCTGACAAATATTTATCTGTTTTAAGTAAAGCTCAAAATAATAATGGTGCACAAAGGATATAACCTAGTGCACCACCTATGTGATAAATTTTTCTAACTTCTGCCTTCTGCCTATTTCAACAACACCATCTTCTTTGTATCCACCACAGTTGCATTTATAAAAAGTGTATACTGGTAAGTACCAGCTGCCATGCCGGCGGCATTTATATTTACAGTTCCGGGGCCTTGGCCGGTTACATTGATCTGTTTCAATTTCTTCCCGGCTATGTCATAAATCACTATATAAGCATCGCTTAAACCCTGCTGCGGTAGAGTATAGCTGATTGTTGTATTTCCATGGAAAGGATTAGGAGCATTTTGTGCCATTGAAGCATTTGATAAGGTAACCGTAGATGGCGTTATCTTCAACATTTTTTCTACCGCTTCTAATCTTTTTTCCAATGTTTGATTTTGTTGAAGAAGATTTTCATTTTGATGTTGCAATGTTTCCACTTTTTGTTGAAGGCTGTCTTTATGATTACTCAATTCCTGCACAGCTTTTACCAGCGGCACTACAAATTCTTCGTAACGTAAGCTGTACAGATCATCAGCATTTTTGGGTGCATCTACGCCATTAAAAATATAGCCTGTTTCATTAGCCGCTTTTTCTACGTCCTGCGCAATAAAACCGCTGTAAATAATTTTTTCTTTTTCAGCAAGGGCGCTTCTGTCTACTACCGGTTTTTCGCCGGCAGTGCGCGAAGAAGCTAAGCGGCTATTGATGCCTGTTATATCAATATTATAAGTAACGGCTTTAAGCTTATTGATAAATTCCAGCCCAACCACATTCTCCTGTATGTTCTTTTTAAACCTTCCGTCTGATAAAACAGACCAACCCACGTAGCCACCAATGCTGGTTGTACTGGCGTTTCCTATTCTCACCTGGTTGCTTGCAGTGGTTACCGCATTGTATCCTATTGCTACGGTGTTATTGTAGCCACCTGAATTACTGCCTGCAAAATCTCCTATTACGGTATTTGAACTTCCCGTTGTATTATATACCAATGCTTGAAAACCCAAAGCAGTATTATACGAGCCAATGGTATTATAATACATAGACAAATAACCCACTGCAGTATTATAAACACCGGTTGTATTATAGTATAAAGCGGAATATCCATTGGCAGTATTACCATAGCCGGAGCTGTTGGAGTATAATGAGCCATAAGCAGTTGCTGTATTATAGTTGCCCGTGGTATTGTAGTAGAGCGCTTCGTCTCCTATGGCAGTATTTATTGATCCTGTTGTATTAGAAAAAAGCGCGGAGTTGCCTGCGGCTGTATTATAATTGCCTGTAGTATTTGCCTGAAGTACTTTGTATCCAAGCCCGGTATTCCAACTACCGCTGGTGATTAGTCCAAGAACATTGTGCCCTAATCCTATATTATTAACACCGGTCATGGCTGAATTACCACCACCCGGTCCGTCAAAAAAATTGGTGGCACCCGGCGCATGAATAATCCGAAGATTTTTGAGATAATAACTGGTGCCTATATAAATATTCTTCCAGTTATACGCGCCCAATCCCAATGATACTGCATTAGTTTTCATGGGAGTTAAATCTGTGCTTACCGCAACAGGACTAACGAGATTTGAAAGCGAGGTATTGGCTTGCCCATACATGTACCCTGAAATAGCCATAGTGCCGGCAAATAAAAGTGTTTTGTAAAATATTGATTTCATACAACGTTTTTTTTAAATGAGAAGAACCGTCCTCAAAGAAGTACAGTTGGTGTAATACAATAGCTTTGTTTCACCAGTCAGCAAAAATCCAGCGCAGGATCAGCAATATGAAACTGAAAAGTAAAGAAGCCTATGATTTATTTACCTCCCTTAAAAAAGGGATTTTTGTAAGAAATAATATAATAGTTGTATAGTACCGAAATCAGGGACGTGCATTTAGCGCATTACAAGTTTAACAGCGGTATAGAAATTTTACATACATTTATGCGTACCAAAAAATTTCAATGCCATTTGATGGAAACCGAAGCGATTGCCCGTAATGCTGAAAGAGCGCTGCTCCTTTCATCTTCAAAAGGAGATGCCGGCGCGTTTACACAATTGTTCCACCTGCACAAACATAAATTGTATAGTTTTTTGTTGAGATTAACGGGGTCGCCACAAATGGCGGAGGACATTGTGCAGGATGTTTTTGTGAAGATATGGACTCAAAAAGAACACCTCGCCGAAATTGAAAAATTTGGTAGCTATCTTTTCCGGATGGCGAAGAATTACGCAATTAATGCCTTTAGAAAAATGGCTGTGGAAACCCTGGCATTATCGAGGTTGCAATCAATTACCGACCATAATTCAACAGATGCTTATTTAAATGAAAAGGAAACCACGGCTTTATTACAGGATGCGCTCTCCCGACTGTCTTCTCAGCAAAAGCTGGTATACACGCTCAGCCGTGAGGAAGGTTTAAAATATGATGAAATTGCACAACGCCTGAATGTATCGCCTTCCACCGTAAAAAACCACATGATAATCGCTTTGCGCACATTAAGGGCAACAATTAATGCCCGGCCGGATGTAGTAGGCGCGTTACTGTTATTATGTTCTGTTGCGGCCTGTTTTGAAAAATAATTTCCACTGAACTAGGCCTTTTTTTATTCCCGTTTGTCATTTGTATACAATGGTTGCACTTGCCGTTGCACGAAAGCCGGTATGGCGCACCATTATTATTATTATGGATAGTAATCAATTACAATACCTGGTAAAAAGGTATTTTGATGAAAATATCACAGAGGAAGAGCAGCAGGAGTTAGCCACCATTATACAAAAGGCAAAGACAGATGTTCAACTCAAAAAAGTATTGGAGGAAATCTGGGAAAATTATGAGCCCGAGCATCGGATGCCGGAAGATACTTCAAACCGGATCCTGCTTAACCTGTTCTCTCCATCTCACACACAGGAGCATGAGAGCATAACACCTGCCAGTCATAATGCTGACTTCTCAATTGAGGATAATAGGGCGCATTTAATACGTCGTATTCCTGCATGGAAGTATATCAGCATTGCAGCTTCCGTTGCATTCATTCTTTTTTTTACCTGGAAGTTTACAAACAAAGCAGCGGTTACAGCAGTTAATCATACCCATATTGTTTCCACCCAAAAAGGTTCCCGCCTGCAGGCAAAACTGCCTGACGGCACAACAGTTTGGCTAAACGCTGGCAGCCATCTTGAATATGACGATCATTATGGTAAAGTAGTCAGAAACGTTTCTTTAACCGGTGAAGCTTTTTTTGATGTAACCCATAATAAAGAAAAACCTTTTATTATTCATACTACAGCTATGGACCTAAAGGTGTTGGGCACCACTTTTAATGTGCGGGCTTACCCCGAAGAAAAACGCACAGAAGCCGCATTAATCACCGGTATGCTGGAAGTATCTTTTTCAAATCAACCTGAAAAAAAAGTAGTACTCAAACCGGCAGAAAAAATTTCGGTAAGCAACGACAAAAATGCGACTGATTCAGTGTGGGTGGAATCTTCGGTAACAGCAGATAAACCAATCATGTCTGTTTCCTCGGTAACCTATCAACCCGGCGACAGTTCTGTGGTGGAGACCTCATGGACGAAAAACAAGCTTGTTTTCAGGAATAAAACATTTGAAGAAATTACCATGGAGATGTCGCGTTGGTACAATGTAAACTTTGAAGTGCACGATAAAAATCTATTGGCGAGAAGATTTACAGGCACTTTTGAAACTGAGACCATTTCCGATGCTTTAACACGACTTTCAGAATCGTACAAATTTTGGTTTGTGTACGATAAACAAAAGAATGTTTTTATTATTAACAAATAAACATAAACGCATTAATCATCAAAACAACTGCCATATGACGATGAGTACATAAAAACCAAAATAAAAAAAGCGGGAAATGCTGCTACATCCCCCGCTGAGCAAGTTAAACAAAACGGTTGCCTTTGGAAGGGTACAACCGCGTATTTATCTAACGAAATCAAACCCAAGTTATGCAAAAAAAACTACTGGAGTGTGTTTATATTGACCAAAACACACTGCGGAAAATTCTCCGGTGTATGAAGTTGACTTTTGTTTTTACCGTGCTGTTTTGCCTTCATTCTTCTGCCAAACTGCATTCGCAAACCAAACTTACCATGCGGTTAAAAAATGTTTCGTTCGCAGATGTATTTCTAACTATTGAAAAAAAGACGAGTTATCGCTTTATATTCAACGATGATATTTTGCCTGCCGAAAAAAATCTAAAGGTAGAGGCACGTGATGAGGAAGTGACCCAATTGCTCTCCCGCATTTTAATGAATACTCCATTAGGGTATAAAGTGGCAAATAATAACGTGATTATTATAACGGCTGAACAGCCTGATCCGATGAAGTATGCAGTTCAGCTCAAAAGAATAAAAGGCAGAGTTGCCAATACCTCGGGAGAGGCCGTTTCAGGTGCATCAGTAGTAGAGAAAGGTACACAGAATGGTACCACAACAGATGCTAACGGCGAATTTTCTATAGACGTGCAGGAACGCGATTCCATAATACTTGAAGTGAGTTTTGTGGGCTATCAACCTAACCGGTATGTAGTGCGCGAAAACAGCAATATTACTATTGTGCTGCAGGAATTGGTAGGCGGACTTAACGAGGTGGTGGTTATTGGTTATGGTAAACAAAAAAGATCGGATGTAACCGGCGCGGTTGCTTCGGTGAAAGCATCAGATCTTTCAGACAGAATTGTTTCAAATCCGCTGGAAGCACTATCCGGCAAAGTGCCAGGGCTTAACGTATATAATAACTCAGGACGACCAGGTGGAGGTATTAGTGTGAACCTTCGTGGCTTTAATTCTATCACAGCATCTAACGCGCCGTTATTTGTGATTGATGGAATTGTTGGCGCCGATTTTCAATCCATCAATCCTGGCGATATAGAAACCATTGATGTATTAAAAGATGCATCGTCAACCGCGATTTATGGTTCCCGCGGTTCTAACGGAGTAATTATTGTAACTACAAAAAAAGCAAAGAGTGGCGATTTCGGGATTGCATATAACGGCAGCGTAAGTGTAAATGCAATTGCCAGGAAAATGAACATGCTTGATTCTAAAGGTTATATGGAATGGTTTAAAAGAGCCTGGGAATATGATCCCAACCGTGGCCCTTTACCAGATCTTCATGCAGATTATCCTGACCTGTTTGATGCAAATGGAGACCCGTTATATAATACTGACTGGCAGGATGCGGCATTGAGAAAATCCATGTCGAACCGGCATTTTATTTCGCTTACCTCGGGAACCGCAAAATCAAAAAATGGATTATACGCGGGCTACCAGGACGACCAGGGGATTCTTAAAAACACCTGGTATAAAAAATTCAGTGTTCGATATAATACAGAAATGAATCTCCGTACATGGCTTACCGTAGGTGGAGATATTGCATACAACCAGATTAAAACCAACCGGGTAGACGATTGGGCTGTAGGCGGTATGAATGCAACGCGTTTAATGGTGGAAGATCTGCCTATTTTTCCTATAAAATATCCCAATGGCAATTGGAGCCGGTTAAACGATTTCGGCTACAACTTTAATGCTGATGGCACACACTATAAAGCGAGTATTTACCCGGCAGATAACCCGGTAAGACAGTTGGAGGAAATGCAGAATATCTTTATTAACGACCAGGTGCTGGCAAACTTTTATGCTACTATTAAACTGGCCAAAGGGCTTTCTTTTAAATCTACTTATTCATCACAGATATTCTCTCAAAAAAATAACCTGTACATCGGTAAAGATCTGCAAGGAGTTGGCCCTATAGGTGGATCCGCATCTATCGCCAATTCAAGAAACCTGTATTGGCAAACAGAAAACTATCTTACTTATGATGGATTTATTGGAAAGGATCACCGCATTAATGCCGTATTAGGTGCAAGCTGGATGCAATCGAGCCTGCAAAGCGCAACGGCAAGCGCTACCAATTTTTCAACCGATTATTACCAGTATAATAATCTGGGTGCGGGAGCTGTTAGAGGGGCACCGCTATCTAATTATTCCGACTTCAAACTCAATTCTTATTACGGTCGCGTGAACTACGATTACCGTGGTAAATACCTTTTAACTTTTACAGGACGTTATGATGGTTCGTCTAAATTTGGTTTATCAAATAAATACGCGTTCTTCCCGTCCGGAGCTTTTGGCTGGATTGTTTCAAACGAAGATTTTTTTGCAGACAATAAAACAATTTCTTTTTTAAAGCTCAGGGGTAGTTATGGTATAACAGGTAATTCGGAGATCAATCCTTATTCTTCTCTTGGTAATGTAGGTACTTCAACCTTAAGTTTTAATGATCAACTGGTAATTGGTGCAATACCCGCGAGTATTCCTAATCCAAATTTGAAATGGGAACAAACGGCACAAATGGATATAGGGGTAGACATATCGGTTCTTGATAATCGTTTATCCATGACTGCGGATTACTACAAAAAGAAAACGACTAATCTTTTATTGAATGTTCCTATATCTACGGTAACCGGGTATTCAACAGTTACTACCAATATAGGTAGTTTGCAAAACACCGGTCTTGAATTAATGGTAAACGGTGCCATCGTGAAAAACAAGAATTTTGACTGGAACCTCGGCGTGTTGTTTTCAACAAACAAAAATGAAATCCTCACATTAGGTACTACAAATGCTGATATATATCCGGGACCTAACTTCCTGGGACAAACGAATATTCTGCAGGTGGGTAAACCTATCGGTAACTTCTGGGGCTTTCAACGTATTGGCACATGGGGAGAAAGCGAAGCGCAGGAAGCTGCCTTGTATGGTAAAAAACCGGGCGATATCAAGCGACTGGATGTAAATAAAGATCACCTGTTTGATAACAGCGATGCAATGGTACTGGGTAATATGTTCCCGAAGTATGAAATGACTTTTACCACTTCAGTGAGATATAAAAACTGGAACCTGCGTGCTGATGTACAGATGCGTCAAGGCAACAAAGTAATGAACGTTACCACACTTACTATTGAAGACAGGCAGTATTATGCCAATAGTTATGGTACAATTTTAAATGATGCATGGACGCCCGATCATCAAAATACCATGGTTCCCTCCCTACGTTTTTCGCATGTAGATCCATGGGGCACAGACCTTCCTTTCTTTATGGACAGCAGATGGGTGGAAGATGGCTCATTTGTTAGAGGAAAGAGTATCAATCTGAGTTATACATTTCCTTCAAAAACAGCGCAACGGCTCAGGTTAACCAATCTGAGTATTTATGGCAACGTGCAGAATTTTTTCCTGATATCTCATTACAGGGAATATGATCCGGAAGTAAGTACGTTCGGTGGATCCTTTGCCCAGGGGGTAGAGTTTTATGGTTCACCCAGGCCACGTTCATTTTCTTTAGGAATAAATGCAAACTTTTAATTCAATCAACATGAAAAATATTATCCTGATTATTTTACTTGCAACTGGATTCACATCCTGCAAAAAATGGCTGGAAGAAACGCCACGTTCGGTTGTTACAAGCTCGCAGTTTTATAAATCTGCAGAAGATGCACAGGCTGCTGTAAACGGCGTATATTCTTTTTTATATCCTCCGTATACCGGCAGTGGTCGTAACTATGGCTACGCTATGTTAGAGCTGGTTACCGGCGGTTACAGAACACAGTCAGAAGGTAACGACCTTGTAAACGTGGTAAACCTGCGACAGAATAATGCAAGCCCGCTATTACAACAATGGTTCAGCGCCTGCTACCAGGGCATAGAAGCTGCAAACCTTGCTATTGCGCATATTCCCGATGTTGCCATGGATGAAAGCGCACGAAACAGATTGATAGGAGAATCAAAATTTTTGCGGGCTTATTACTATTACACACTGGTAAATATTTTTGGCGATGTTCCTTTAAAAATATCACCCACTGCAAACTCCGCGGATGGCTTGCTTCCCAAAACAGGAGTGAAGGATATTTATGAACAAGCTATTGTCCCTGATTTAAAGGATGCAGAAGCAAGCGGCTTACCCGCTACTCCAGATGGTACAGGCCGGGCATCAACCGGTGCAGCAAAGGCTTTGCTGGCAAAAGTATATTTAAGCATGGCAGGGTACCCCGTAAGCCAAACGGATAAATTTGCGCTGGCGCGCGACAAAGCATTGGAGGTAATTAACAGTGGTTCATTTTCTTTATTTCAGTCTGATGCAAATCTTACATGGTTTGATAAGCTGAATAATCCTGATTTTGACAATAAACAGGAGCATATTTTCAGTATCCAGTTCGGGCTCAATATTATTAATTCTATTGTTCCCAACGAACTGTATCCCAAAGGTGTTTCGTTTAACCGTAACGGTAATGTTGACAATGATATGGGTTTGCTGGTTCCCGAAGAAAGTTTCCTTAATTCCTATGCATCAGATGACCTGAGGCGTAAGAACAATGGTTTTTTCTTTAATACGATTACAGTAGATGGAACTGTATACAATTTTACCTGGGCGATCTACAAATTCTTTGATAAAAAACTTTTGGATAATTCTCCGCGTTCAGCAAAAGATTTTCCTGTAATACGTTTAGCAGATATACTGCTCACTTACGCTGAAGCGCAAAATGAAGTGGACGGTACGCCTAATACACAAGCTTACGAGGCACTGAACAGTATCCGCACAAGAGCAGGACTGGCCGTGGTTTCGGGATTGAGCCAAACGGCATTCAGAGAAGAAGTGTGGAAACAGCGCTATTGGGAGCTTTGCGCGGAAGACAAAGTATGGTTTGATATTGTGCGCACCCATAAAATTTTGGATGCCACCAACAAAACCATGGTAGATGCCGTTGGATATACATTACCAAGTGGCGCTACATTCAAACAGGAGAATCTGAAATTTCCGATTCCATTGGCTGAAGTGCAGATTAATCCATTACTGAATTAATAATAAAGTATCTTATTTAAACCTATAAGGTTTGCAGCGCGGCAATGCAGCCCGGCAAACCTTATAGGTTTTTTTAGTTTCGAAATCACGCGGAGTGCGTCCTTGGTTATTCCTTATGCGGAAGCTGCAGTATTAAACCACCGCTACCACTTTGCACGGTAGGCAAAATTCCATTCCACTTTTCTATTTTCATATATTCTATATAAGTGGCATTAAGCGATAATTGTTTTCGCCTGATAGCTTCTGCTTCTCCCGCAGCAGCAATTACCTGTGCAGCACTATCTGCTCTGGCGGTCGCAATTTTTCTGTCTCCTTCAGCTATTGCAACCAATCGCTGATTTTCGGCAACCTGCACTTCCTGAATTGCTTGTGTTTTTGCTTCTATACTTTTTTGAAGCGCAGCCGGAGGAACAATGTTAGTTCTTAATTGAGATACTATAAACCACTTTGAAACCCTTTTATTTGCTTCCGCTACAATATCCGATTCAAACTGTTCCCTTTGATTGAAGATATCGTCAACGGCCCATTTGTTAGCCACGTCATTTACAGTTCCTACAATAGCAGTTTGCAACCATTGCTGCTCAATTGCTTTCACATCTAACCTAAGACTAGAAAACATATCGCCAACATCTCCGGGCTTAAGTGAATAATTAAAAGATGGTTTTATGGTGGCAGAAAATCCTCCTTTGGTAATTACCTGTTGTTCAGGATAGTCAATATGCTGCTGAAATGTGGGGAATTCATACAATTTGCTTATCCAGGTATTCAAAATAACCCACCCGGTTTTATATTCAAATTTACCAATACCCCTGTTGTCGCCTGTGAGGTTTACTTTAATTCCTACATGCCCTGCATCAACTCTTTCAACAGAAAAGGGTTGAATAAAAGCTACTACAATCCCCACCAGGATAACAACTACTCCGCTAACAATTTGTTTTCTACCTTGACCTGGCGCACCCCGGTCAGCACTTTTTCCAATGCCTTTAATAATGGAATAAGCACCAATGGCAATAAACAGTATTAATAAAATTACAGTGATCATTTTAAAAGTTTTTTAATGTCGGTGTAAAAAAAGAAAAAGAGCATAGCCAGTTCCAGCAATACACCAAGTATGGAAACTATGGTATTGCTTTCTCTATTAATAAGATATTCAAAGTTGAGGGTTGATAAGACGATAAAAGCTATAATCTTACAGAGCAGTATAAATAACTTCATGTGTGTATTTTTGGTTAACTACATTTTGCAGATAAATATCTGTCAATATTTTTAAAAACTTCTTTATTTCTGATTATGAAAACCGAGTCACACTAAACAAGTATTGCAGATAACCGTACCGGCAGCGTTACTTATCGTAGAAATTAAAGAACTTCATATTTACGAAACGGAGATCTAGCAGTGCTTATGTTGTAAGACAAGTAATGCCCATAGCACAGGTTTGGCTTTGCCACCACACTGCTCCAATTAAACCTGCGATAGTATTAAAGTGCAGATTACCATTACTGAATTAATTCTAAAGCCTATAAGATTTGCAGCGCAGCAGGATGGAAATAATTCAACCTGATCTAATCGCGAAGATAGACTCCTCCTTCGTCGGAGTGACAGTTCGAAAAGGCAATCAATCACTTCGATAGTATTCATTTCCATTTTTGTATTACCACTCCGCGTGTATTGTCATGCTAAACCAGCCTGCCGGCAGGCTGGGAATGAAGGATCTATCTCCTCCGTAATCATAATAAAAATCGGTCAGCCTGATCTCATATCGAAGACAGAGTCCTCTTCGTCGGAATTGCAAGCGGAAAAGGGGTTCATTCACTCCGGTAGCATATCTCATTTCTCCACCTCAAAATTAAACTCATGCTCTCCACCGCCTACTTCTTTTGATGGCTGACCCGGCAGCTCAATAGTAGCAATACTTGTAGAAGGAATAGTAACTTTTAAAGTGATCGTTTTTCCTTTACGCACCCACGAGCTTTTGATGATGCCATACTGAGAGTCGTAATCGGCATCCACAAAATTCAGATCACTGATAAAAGCAGGCTTGATGATTATTTTTTTAAATGCCGGTGCATCGGCGG
>JBGALP010000102.1:0-16840 GCA_044223805.1 Agriterribacter sp. | reverse complement strand
CCATAAACAACAGAAAGTTGTCATTTTTAAGGAATGCAAAGTCACGCCGCAACGACTCCACCATATGCCTCCCATTTTTTTTATTAAAACATTCCGCCAGCAGGTACAGATTTTCATTATCATAACTCATACGCACAACCGTAGGCACATTTGCCATACTAGTATCCATGGGTAAAATCATGTAAAAACGCGAAGTAGGCTCAGCGTCTATCCATGCCTGTTCATCAGCAATGCCATCAATTTTTATTCCGGAAGATGCTTTGTGAATGTGGAGCTGAAAAGAAGCGTTCTTTTTTTGCGCCTGTATTACAAAATGAAAAAAGGAAAAGAAAAGAAAAAGAAAAAAACGGTTCAAAGGAAACTGTTTGAGTTAAGACCTGTAAGGTAAACAAAAAAGTTTTACAACTGTCTTTACAACTTTATCTCCTCCTCATTACTATCAAAAAAGTGAAACTCAGTAAGGCAGTAATTGTTATCGGCTTTAAGATTTTAGACCTATAAGGTTTGCAGCGCAGATAGCCGGGCGGAAAGCCTTATAGGTCTTCGCTATTAATGCGAAAATCAAAAATTCAACATTTACAACTTTATCTCTTCTTCATTACTATCAAAAAAGTGAAACTCGGTAAGGTAATAATTGTTATCAGCCTTGAGTTTAATTGCCTGTTTGTATTTCCAACTCCATTTTCTGCGGATGGAAATCCAGCCTTTGGTGAGATAGGCATGTATGATGGGATGCACTACGATGGTTAAGCCTTTATGCTTTTGCATTACCAGGTAGCTAAGATTCTTTTCTATTTCATCTTCCAGTACAAGTGTGGAAGATATTTTTCCGGTTCCGTTGCAGGTTGGGCATACTTCCTGCGTATTGATGTTTACTTCGGGCTTCATGCGTTGGCGCGTAACCTGCATCAACCCGAATTTAGAGATGGGCAATACCGCATGCTTAGCACGGTCCGCCTTCATAAATTCTTCTGTTGCCTCAATAAGTTTACGCTTATTATCAGGCAATTTCATATCAATAAAATCAACCACAATAATACCACCGAGGTCACGTAACCGAAGTTGTCTTGCAATTTCAGCGGCAGCCTCCAGGTTGGTTTCCAGTGCATTCATTTCCTGGTTGTTGCTTACACTTTTATAACCGCTGTTCACATCAATTACATGCAACGCTTCTGTATGTTCTATGATAAGATAAGCGCCGCTGGGCAGGTTAACCGTTTTTCCAAATGAAGCTTTTACCTGTTTGGTAACGCCATGCTGATCAAAAATGGGAGAACCGTTATGATGTAAGGTTACAATTTCCTTTTTCTCGGGCGCTATCTTTTGAATATAGTTGCGGGTATCGTTATAAATGTTTTTGTCGTTCACCACTATCCTGTTAAAATCTTCATTCAGTAAATCCCTGAGCATACTGGTGGTTTTGGTTTGCTCGCTCAAAATCTTTGCGGGAGCAACCGCCCCTTTAAGATTTTGCTGCAGCATTTTCCAGCTTTCAACCAGCATGTTAAGATCTTCATGCAGTTCCGCAGTGTTTTTTCCTTCGGCAGCGGTTCTTACAATTACACCAAAGTTCTTAGGCTTAATAGATTCAACAATCTTGTTAAGCCTTTTCCTTTCTTCTGATGAATGTATTTTACGTGATACGGCAATAATATCATTAAACGGGGTAACTACTACAAACCTGCCCGGCAACGAAATCTCACAACTCAACCTCGGACCTTTCGCAGCAATGGGTTCTTTAAGAATCTGCACAAGAATATTGGGCTTTTGACCCAATACTTCGTTAATCTTACCGGTTTTTATAATCTCGGGTTCTGTTTGAAACTGTGCAAAATCGAAATCACCTTCAGTACTCATAGCCTGTTGTGTAAACTTCAACAGAGAACGTGCATAAGGGCTAAGATCGGTATAGTGCAGAAAAGCGTCTTTCTCAAAGCCAACATCTACAAATGCAGCATTTAATCCCGGAATAAGTTTTTTTACTTTCCCCAGGTATAAGTCACCGACGGCAAAACTGGCATCCACTTTTTCATGATGCAATTCTACCAGCTTCTTATCTTCAAGCAGGGCTATTTCAACGCCTGCCGGAGCTGCATTAATAATTAATTCTTTGTTCAAGCAAAAAGCCTTTTAATTGAACCACCAAAACAAACAGGAAGAAACCACATACATAAGTTCAAGCCTGTAATGCCTATTAACAATAAGCATCCGTACAGTACCAACAACTACAAGGTTTCAGATATCAAAGACGTTTCCGGTGCGGGATAACCGCCACTGAAGAATAACGTTTATTTGTTTTTCTTCTTATGACGATTCTTTCTTAAGCGTTTTTTGCGCTTATGTGTAGCAATCTTATGACGTTTTCTTTTTTTACCACAAGGCATATACCAAATAGTTTTTTGTTAGGTAATAAATTATTTTAATTGTTTAATTCTTTCCTCAATTTCTTTCAACGCGTCAGGGTTTTGAATAAATTTCTTACCCTCTTCATACCACTGTGCGGCCTTTGCGTTCTCACCGTGTCTTTCATACGCCTCGGCTAACAAAAAAACAGCTTCAGTGTTATTGGGCTGAGCACGTACTACAGTGTTAAGTCTTTCTATCGCTTTATCATATTGGCTTGTTACTATGCCGCCATAACCCAACATAAACTGCGCATACATATTAGTGGAATCTCTTCGCACTACCTCAAGAATCTTTTGAATGCCCTCCATTGGCGTTGATGCGCCTGAAGCTCCAAAAATATAACTACTTCCCAAACCAACTTTACTGGAATCATTATCAGGATTCAGCTTCAGTGCATCCTTAAAAAGTTCCGCAGCCTGGTTAGCCATCCATACCTGCAAAGAATGCTGATCCACAGTTTTTAACTGCCTTAAATACAAATGGGCAGCAAAGGTGAGGCTTTTTTCAGAATTTTCCAATTTGGACTTTTCGCCCAGATAATAGGCAAATGGTTCAAAAACATGGGCTGAGTCTTTCCAGAAATATGCGAGTTGGTTATATAACTGTATCTGCTGGGTTTTTACATCGCCCCGGGTAATAGAATTTTCTTTGGCGGTAACCCAGGCCTGTCTTTCTGGAGAAAGACGCGATTTAGCGGTTTCCAGTATTTTTTTCGTTTCTAAAACTTCATCTTCATGCGTAGCTGCCGCAGATGGCATGCCCGGCGGCGGTTTTGTAGCATCAGGCTTGGTTCGGCCAAAAAAGAAAAGGCTCAGTAATAAAACGAGCCCTGATGCTACAACTATCCATTGTTGCTTTTTCAATATCGTTTAATTTGCACGCAAAGTTAAATGCTATCTTCCGTCTCATCACCAAAATTCTCATCAATCGGCTTGGCAGATTGCAATTTTTTAACTTCAACTACAAATTCTTTTGCGGGTTTAAACGCTGGGATATAATGTTCAGGAATATGAACGGCTGTATTCTTTTTGATGTTACGGCCAATTTTGGCAGCTCTTTTTTTAGTAATAAAGCTTCCAAAACCGCGGATATAAATATTTTCGCCACTGGCAAGGTTTTCCTTTATCTCTTTAAACATTGTTTCCAGGGTAACAAGTACATCAACCTTGGGTATGCCGGTTTTTTCTGAGATATTGTTAATGAGATCAGCTTTTCGCATGGTATTGTTTTTTATATAAGTAAATGAAATTCAACGATAAGATAGCAAAATTCCTGCATTTTAAACAAGCAAACGCAACAAAAAAAATTTTTATCCCATTTATAGAAGGAAGAAAACCAATTTATTCCGTCAATTTGTATATGCTTAGTAATGAACGCAGCCAATATCAGAAAATTGTATATTATATAAACAAAAAAGCAGGCAGTTACTTGAATAACAGTTAATTACTCTTATGAAAACCGGATTTACCCATTATTTATTACGCTGGAACAAGGAGCAAAACAAACGATCAATGCCCTGGAAAGGAGAAACGGATCCTTACAAAATATGGCTGAGTGAAATTATTTTGCAACAAACCCGGGTGGAGCAAGGCTGGCACTATTACCTCAATTTTATACAAACTTTTCCCACAGTTAAACACCTGGCTGAAGCCCCTGAAGCAAAGGTGTTTAAATTATGGGAAGGATTGGGCTATTATTCCCGTTGCAAAAATCTTATTGCCACAGCCAGAATAATTAACAGCACATATAAAGGTGTATTTCCTGGCACTTATGAAGAAATTCTTGCACTCAAAGGTATTGGACCTTATACTGCTGCAGCCATAGCATCATTCGCCTTTAAACTTCCTTATGCCGTGGTTGATGGAAATGTGGCACGAATTATTGCAAGAGTATATGGCATTACTACTCCTGTAGATTCATTAAAAGGAAAAACAGCCATAAACACATTGGCTGATGAGCTGCTTGATAAAAAAAAACCAGGCATTTATAACCAGGCCATAATGGATTTTGGCGCGGTAATATGCAAACCCAAGCAGCCACTGTGTCAATCCTGTATTATGCAATCAGAATGTATTGCTTTTAAAAAAGGATGGGTAGATAAACTGCCTTTAAAAGAGAAAAAAACCGTTAAAAGAAGCAGGTGGTTTTATTATTTTATTATTACATACAGAAATAAGATTTTTATCAGGAAACGAAATGAAAAAGATATCTGGCAAAACCTCCATGAGTTTTTTTTATTGGAAAAACCGCATAAATTAACGCCTGAAGAAATAATGCGTGATGAAGCTGTGCAGCCTCTTTTAGAACAATATAAGGGCAGCATCACCGGTATTTCCCGGCTATACACCCAGCAACTTACCCACCAAACCCTGCATGGACAATTTATTGAACTAACGGTGGCGAATGCCCCGGATTTGGGAAAAGATTTTAAAAAAGTTGCTTATCAAGACCTCACCTCATATGCATTTCCAAAATTTATGATTACTTATTTGCAGGAAAAAAATGTAAATTTAAGTATGCATTAATGGATCGAGTCCTTTGCTCAATTTAAAACAAGTATTATGCGCGGAGTAAACAGAGTAATGTTAATCGGTAACCTGGGAAAGGATCCTGATATTCAGTTTTTAGAAGGAAACATTGCGGTGGCCAAATTCCCACTTGCCACTACAGAAACATTTAAGGATCGTACAGGAAAATTAGTGAGTCAAACAGAATGGCATACAGTAGTGCTGTGGAGGGGATTGGCAGAACTGGCGCAGAAATATCTTCACAAAGGCAGCCTGGTGTATATTGAAGGGCGCCTGCGTACCCGAAGCTGGGAAGACAAGGAGGGCAACAGAAAATTTGCAACCGAAGTGGTGGGAGATAATCTAATTATGCTCGATAAAAGGGTAGATGGGGCGCATGGCATGGGCAACCATCCTACCGACCATCCCGTTGAGGGATTTGGAAATGACATTCCTCCTATAAGTGATTCCCCTGAAAACATGGCTTTTTAACATTTTACACGAATACTTACTTTTGTACGTTAAGGTATACCTGGCAGGCCGTTTTGACCTGCCTTTATGATTAAACCAATATTTTTAATTTTAACTCCAATAATTTGGATCACCCGTCGGTCACAAACTTTATACTGCAAATAAAACCGGTACTGCTGGCTGTTAATCCACAAAGCATTACCATTCTTCTTTTTCTTTTATTGATGTTATTGCTGGTTTCCTTTTTTGTATCCGGCGCCGAAGTAGCTTTTTTTTCATTAAGCTATCGCGACATCAATATGCTTAAAACCAAGCAGCATCCCTCCGCACGCAGAATCATCACCCTACTCGATCAACCTAAAAGGCTGTTGGCTACCCTGCAAATATCCAACGCGTTTGTAAATATGGGTACCATCATTGTTGCCAATGTGCTGATGGACGAACTATTGCTGCAACCGAACGGCTGGGTAAATTTTATTATTAAGCTGGTAGTAATTGTTTTTTTACTGGTGCTCTTTGCTGAAATTTTACCTAAAGTGTGGGCAACACAAAACAATATCAGGTTTGCTTATAGTGCTTCGTTACTTATAGAAGTATTATATTCCTTTTTCAGCAGCATGAGCAAATGGTTTGTAAAGTATACCGATGGTATTGAAAGAAGTTTTGGAGGTATAAAACAACACCACGTTTACAATCCTGAAGATATTGACCAGGCTATTGAAATGAACACAACCGAAGATACTACTGAAGAAGAAAAAAATATTCTGCGTGGTATAGCAAGGTTTGGACAGGTTACGGTAAAACAGATTATGCGCACACGGCTTGATGTAAGCGCTATTGATTATAATACCAGCTTTGCTGATCTTGTAAAAAAGATTGAAGAACTGCATTATTCACGGTTGCCTGTATACAAAAACAATCTTGATGATGTGGTTGGCATTATTCAAAGTAAGGATGTGTTACCTTTTGTAACCGAGAAAGCCGGTTTTGACTGGCATTCGCTTATTCGCCCGCCATACTTTGTGCCCGAGCAAAATTTAATAAAAGACCTGCTGCGCGAATTGCAGCGAAAGAATACTCACTTTGCTATAGTAGTAGATGAGTTTGGAGGAACTGAAGGCATTGTTACTATGGAAGATATACTCGAAGAAATTATTGGCGATATACGCGACGAGTTTGATGATGAAGAAAGCGTGAATAAAAAAATAGATGATAATAACTATTTTTTTGAAGGGAGATTAATGATAACAGACGCGTGTAAGGCTATGGGTTTAAAGCCTGATACTTTTGACCAGATTAAGGGAGATAGCGAATCTATTGCTGGGCTAGTGCTGGAATTATCCGGCGAAATACCAAAGGAAAACCAGGTTATCACCATTGGTGATTTTGAATTTACCGTAGTGGAAATTGAAAAGAACAGAATAAAAAAAGTTAAAGTAACCATTAAGGAAATGCCCACCGCTAAATAGGTTACCAAAGTTTATACAATGAAAAGAACCTTGTATGTATTGCGTTTTCTTTTACCGGCTGTACTATTATTTTCATGCAACAGTAATTATACACCCAGAGAAAAAGGATATTTTGCTATAGACTTTCCTCAACACCAGTATCAATCTTTTAATGAGCAGGCATCACCTTACAGTTTTGAATACCCGCTCTACGCTCAAATAACAAGAGATACCAATTATTTTGATCCAAGTCCCGATAATCCTTACTCAGTAAATATTGATTTCCCCTCATTCAACGCCAAAATATACCTCAGCTATAAAACCATTGGTGGTAAATCGGTATACAGAATTAAAACAGATAAGGGTTTTAAAGATTCTTCTTCACTTAACACATTTGACAAACTGCGTGAAGATGCCTATAAGATTACTTTTAAACATACGTCTAAAGCCAGTTCTATTGAAGATTCTGCTTTTGCCACTCCCAACGGAGTAGGCGGCGTTTTTTTTACGGTTGGCGGAAACGCGGCAACAGGCAAGCAGTTTTTTGTAACAGATACCAGCAAACATTTTTTGCGTGGCGCTTTGTATTTTGATGCTACACCAAATGAGGACTCTCTTAATATTGTATATGATTTTCTGCAGAAAGATATGCAGCATATGATTAATACGCTGAAGTGGAAATAAACAGCTATCAGCTTTCAGCAATCGGCGTACTTTGCAGGCTATATAAATCATACATCATAAATCAGCAATCAGCTTTATCTTTATAAAAAATTGCCGTGATAGAAATAGATAATGTTTTAATAAATGATGAGGTAGTTAATGCACAGTTTGTATGCGACCTGGTGAAATGTAAAGGTGGCTGCTGTGAAGATGGTGATGCGGGTGCCCCACTTTCAAAGGAAGAAACGCAGATACTTAACGACAATTTCGACATCATAAAACCATATCTCACTCCCGAAGGCATTGAAGAGATTGAAAGAAAAGGACGCTATTACTATGACAAGTCGTTTGGCTGGGTAACACCTACCATCAATGGAAAAATCTGCGCTTATGGCCATTATGACAATAAGGGCATTATTAAATGTGGAATTGAACAGGCGTACCTGGAAGGCAAGATTACATGGAAAAAGCCTTTAACCTGCCATTTATATCCCATTAAAACAAAAAAAACAAAAACCTACGAGGTTGTAAACTACGAGCCACGCGAAACACTCTGTAGCCCCGCCTGCAAACTGGGAAAAAAATTAAAGGTTCCTGTATATGTATTTTTAAAAGAAGCCCTTATACGAAAGTATGGAGAGGATTTTTATACCCTGCTAGACCAGATAGCCCATCAATACTATCCACAGGATAATCCTTAGATAAATTTATGCCTGATAGAAAAAATACGAAGAAGATTTCTTTCAGATACTTCGGCTGCTTTACTATTTTGCATATTCATTAATGCATGAAGTAAATGCTTCTTTTATATTCATCACAAATCAGTGCAAGGCTGCAATATATTGCGGCAACACTATTGCGTGATATAAACGGTATAGAAGTAGTATTTACCAATAATGAGGATGAGTTCCTGAATTATGATGGAGCCAAAATAAATTATTCTGACCATTTTATTACGAAGAAGAATTCAGTATAATTTGAGCAATATTTTATTTGAGCAGAATATTATACAGCAGGAAGTGGCTGTTGGCAGCAATAAAAATTATTCCATTCTTATTTCTTCGGTCAATGGAGATCTTTCTTTGATATTTTCGCTGCTTCTTTTTTATTGAGCAGGTATGAAGAATATCTTCCTCATAAAAAAGATGAATATGGCCGGTTTGCACATACTGAAAGCATAGCCTTTAAAGAGGGCTTTTTAAACCTGCCGCTTATAAACATCTGGGTGGAAGAACTCAAAAAAACTTACAGTCCAGGTTTCCATTTTTATTATTCGGGTTAAAAAAATTCAGGTTCATTCCTACTTACGATATTGACATCGCTTTTTTCTTACCTGCATAAAGGTGTTACAAGAAATGCGGGTGGCATATGACTTATATTGAAAGGAGAATTAGATGCAGTAAAGGAAAGACTTGACGTAATTACTAAAAAGAAAGACGATCCGTTTGATACCTATGAGTGGTTGTATGCGCTGCACCTTAAATACCATCTTCGTCCTTATTATTTTTCTCTGTTAGCCGGCTCACCAGGTTTGTATGATAAAAATATTGACCCAACAAATCCGGAAATGAAAGAACTGATAAAGTATCATGCCGCAGGTTATAATGTAGGCATACATCCTTCATGGCAAAGTGGCGATAATAAAGCTTTGCTTACAGAAGAAATAAAAACATTAGAAAACATTATTGAAAGAAATGTTGTTAATAGTCGCCAACATTATATACGACTTTCATTACCGGATACGTACCGTGAACTTGTTGCTTTAGGTATCCATAATGAATTTTCCACTAGTTACGGTAGTATCAATGGGTTCAGAGCTTCGGCAGCATCTCCTTTTTACTGGTATGATCTTGCTGCTGAACAAAAAACCAGTTTGCTTATCTATCCTTTCTGTTTATGGATGCCAATAGCTATTACGAACAAAAACTCACACCCTACCAGGCATTTAATGAAATAAGACATTACCACGATGTAATAAAAAAAGTAGATGGCACAATGATCACCATCGGCATAATAATTTTTTTGGTACCGATAAAATGTTTGAAGGCTGGAAAGAAGTATATGAATTATTTCTGGAAGAAGTAGTATACTGGGATTTTTAAAAATAGCTTAAAAGATTACTATCACTTTACTGACTGCCCATCGTTCTTTTTAAAACCCGTATTTACAAGATATATTCCCGCGATAGTTACAACAGTACCAGAAGCTATAACCAGTGTAAGTTTTTCATTGTTCAACAAGGCTCCAACAATTACAGCCACTATCGGATTAATATAAGCATATATAGAAACCTGTGGCGCAGGCAGTCTTTTTAAAGCATAAATAAACGCGGAATAGGTTATAACAGAACCAACAATAACCAGGTAAGCTATAGCATACCATGCACTAATATCCACAGTAAATGGATTTACTAATTGCCCTGTGAAATACGACACGATCCACAATATTATACCGCCTATAAACATTTGCCAGCCCAAACTAAAATAAGGATTGATATGTTTTGCATTCTTCACCGTATAAATGGTTCCAAAAGCCCAGGCTATGGAAGCAATAACATTTAAAAAAACACCTTTAGAAAAAGAAGAATTAAGCAGATCCTGCAGGTAATCAGAAAAAATAACAAGAATACCTGTAGCTCCTAATAACAAACCTGCTACCGTTATACTATTCAATTTTGTTTCCTTAAATAAAAAACTGCTTATAAGCGCGATCCATAAAGGCGAAGCTGCGCCGATTACCGCACCTAAACCACTGGGCATATACTTCATTGACCATGTACTAAAACCATTATTCATTACAATCATCAACAGGCTCATCCACGAAAATTGAATAAGTTGATCCCGTGTAGGTAATTTAAAGCCCTTTGCAAAAAAGAAAATAAGATAGAGCGAGCCGGCTATGAATTGACGTAAAGCAGCCAGTTGTAAGGGAGCCATATATTGCACACCTTTTTTGGAAGCTAACCATGTGGTACCCCAGAAAAAACAAACAACACCTACTGCAATCAGGGCTTTGGTTCTGTCGCTTTGATTGCGCAGGTAAACAGGCTGTATGGCGGTACGCAACCTGTCGTATACATCATAAATATAATTTTTCATCTGGAAGATTTGTAGTTTATAGTTTGATGTTTATAGTTTAACGTTAAACCACAAACCATAAACCATAAACCTTTAATGTTTAAAATGCCTTAGGCCGGTTATTACCATGGCTAATGTATGTTCAACGCAATAGGCAATAGAATCCTTATCGCGTATAGAACCGCCTGGTTGAATAAACGCTGCTATACCTGCTTCGTGCCCCAGTTGAACACAATCGTTAAAGGGGAAGAAAGCATCTGATGCCATTACAGCACCGTTTAGATCAAAGTTAAATTGCTTTGCTTTTTCAACAGATTGCCTTAATGAATCAATACGGCTGGTTTGACCACAACCTTTTCCTACCAACTGTTTATTTTTTATTAAGGCAATGGCGTTTGACTTAAGATGTTTACAAACAATATTCGCGAAAGCAAGATCATTTTTTTCTGATGCGGAAGTTTCCCGCCCACCTACTTCTTTCCATTCTGCATAATTACCTCTATCATTATCCTGCGTTAAAATACCGTTTAATATTGTTCGTGATTGTTGTGTATTGTCAGGCTTTTGTTTTAACACCAGCAATATGCGGTTCTTTTTAGATTGTAAAATTGCGAGGGCATCTTCGCTATATCCGTCTGCAATCAATACTTCAAAGAAAATTTCACTGATGGCTTCCGCAGTTGCTTTATCTACTGTGCCATTACATACCAGTACACCACCAAAAGCGCTTTCCGGGTCACCGGCTAGTGCCGCATCCCAGGCTTCCTTAATGGTTGAACGTTCTGCCACACCACACACATTAGTATGTTTGATAATGGCAAAAACAGCGCTGCCTGCAGTTGCAGGAAACTCACTGATCAATTGAACAGCAGCATCCACATCTACCAGATTATTATAAGACAATTCTTTGCCATGCAACTTATCAAACACCTGTTGCAGATCGCCATAAAAAATACCCTGCTGGTGAGGGTTTTCACCATAACGTAATACCTGTTTATGGGCAGATGACTGTGCGGAAACAATGCTACCGGGATTAAAATAATTGCTGATAGCAATATCGTAATGCATCACCACTTCAAAAGCTTTTGCAGCGAATGCCTTGCGTTGTTCAAATGTTGTTTCGCCTTTCTGTGTTTGTAACAGCGTTACCAATGCGGAATAATCGTCTTTTGCCGCAACTACTAATAAGTCTTTGCAATTTTTAGCAGCAGCGCGAATCATGGATGGACCGCCTATATCAATCTTTTCAATAATCATTTTTTCGGCTTCTTCGGGCTTACCTGCAAATGAAGGAGAAGTAGCCTGGGCAAGTGTTTCCTCAAAGGGATATAAATCAACAATCACCAAATCAATTTCCGGAATATGGTATGCCTTCATTTCACTCACATCCTGTGGCACATCTCGTCTTCCCAGAATACCTCCAAATACAGCGGGGTGCAATGTCTTAACTCTTCCACCTAAAATAGAGGGATAGGTGGTAAGATTTTCAACAGGAACACAGGGTATGTTCAGATCTTCAATAAACTTTTGTGTGCCACCGGTTGAATATATGGTGATGCCGAGCTTGTGGAGTTCTTTAACTACGGGTTCAAGACCATCTTTATAAAAAACTGAAATGAGTGCTGCACCAATTTTCTTTTGCATAACAATTATTAATGTAGCCTTGCGGTATAACCGTAAGTACCAGGAGTTAAAAATAAAGAATAAACGCGCCATCATCCTGTACGGAATGGCGGCGCAAATGTAAACTATCACACTCATTTTTCCATTGGCGTATTTTCCACCCTGCGTTGGACGCGTCAAATACATATTGTTTAGGGTTAAATGCCTGTTGCACAAGGCTTATACGGGCTTTTGTGTTATGTGAAAACACTACGATATCCACATCAACAGGGTGTGAGTGTGACGAAAGAACAAAGGCACTGTCCAGTATTATAATGCGTTTATTGCCAAAATAAATATAAGGATACAAATTAGCCACGTCCTGCAAAGCATCCGTTTCACGTAACCTAAACGAAAGCCGGGAAGGAGTAAGATGAAAATTGCGCGTAAAATTATCCTGCTCACAAAATCTATCTCCCATAAATAAGTATTGACCGCCACTTACACAATCCATCGCGCTATACCGGGACACATTGTACACAATAAATTTATGCTGCTTCTTTTTCAGGCTGATATCAACCGCCCTGAAGGCCGCGAAAAGCAATACCATACCAACAGCATACTTTACCATTCCATTGTGCTTCTTTAAAAACCACACCGAAGCAAATACAATTACCGCATACAACAGCAAGGTTTGAAAAACAGAAACAAATATATTGTTACTCACGGCAAAGGGTATCCTATCAACCCACTGAATAAAATTATTCATCAACTTCAGCAGCCATGCTATTATTTTGCCTGAAGGAGTTGCCAGCATTGGAACAAAAGAAACTATACAAAGCAAAATTTCCGCGTATAACACAATACCTGATAGCGGCACAATTACAAGATTGCTTAACAAAAATAAATTAGGCAACTGGTGAAAATGATAAATACTTAATGGCGTAGTAAGTATTTGCGCCGCAATAGTAACTGCCATTAATTTCCACACATAATCAGCTATCTTATTTTTAAAATAAAACCAATTGGTTACCGGTTTTAAAAAAACAACAATACTAAGCACAGCAGCATAAGATAACTGGAAGCCCACACCCCACAGAAAAAATGGATTATAGCATAAAAGAAAGAACGCAGATGCACTTAGGGTATGGTACACCGATATGCGCTTTGACAAACTTTCTCCAACAACAATAAATGAAAACATTACGGCGCTTCTTAAAATAGACGCGCCTGCGCCAGACAATAAAGTAAACAACCACAATACAGTCAACATTATTATTCCGGCTATCCACCTGCCACCCTTTTTTTGTTGCAATGGTTTTAAAAGGATAATCAATAATCCATAAATCATTGCCAGGTGCATACCTGAAATAGCAATTACATGTACCACGCCGGTATTGGAATAAGCCTGCACCAGGTCACGATCAAGGTCATCACGATATCCAATCAGTAATGCTTCTGCTATGCCAGCTTCACGCTCACCCGGAATGTATTGTTTTAAAATACGCAGCAGGTTGCTGCGCGATTGCTGCAGCCACAACCAATAAAGCGGCTTCACGGTCATATTGGCAATAGAAAAATCCTCCCTGGCAAGAAATACCTGGTGCGTAATAGATTGAAAGAGGCAATAGCGCCGGTAATCAAATGCGCCCGGATTACCCGAATTAATAATCTCCTGCATTGGTTTATTAAACAACAAAACAGATCCGTAATGAAGCGATGACAGCAATGCACTATCCTTCTTAAAATAAACAATGATATTTCCTGCTGTATGTACAATATCCTTCTGCCTGTTTACGGCAAATACAGCTGCTTCTGCTTTATATGATTTATTTTTTTCTACCAGTGGTTCATTTAATACCACCATAACTGTAGTACTATCGTTGGCGAAGTGTCCAAACCATTTTTTTTGATGCGTAATATTTTTTTGATAAGTGATCCAGCTACCAAACACAAACACCATACACATCAGCAATACGCCATATAACCATTTGAACCGGAACAATACATATCCCCGAAAAAACTGGGACAATAAAAACAAAATAATAATAGTGGTGGCTGAAATTATCCGCGCAACAACAGGCAAAGGAAAATACCATTCACATAGTATTCCTAATATGAGCGGAATGAGCAAGCGAAGAAAAGGCGCTTGTTTCCATACAGGTGCAACGGTTAGCAGCATACAGAACTATTAAAATGCCCTATGAAAATAGCATCCTTCCGGCGATTATCAATGGCAATTTTAAAAAAGATGGGCGCATTCCAAATTTTCGCAGGCGGGTGGAGACACCCGCCTGTAGGAGCCGCTACCGGTCGGTGTCTCCACCGACCGGAAAAATATGATCAGCGAAAATTTGAAATGCACCAAAAATATTGCAGCTTTTTTATAGTAGTTTTGAAACCACCTTTAAACTCTTTTTATCCATGTCATTAAAGTCTGTACTACTCCTGGTTATACTTTGTTTATCGCAAGTTGTTTTTAGCCAGGAGAAATTGCCGTACAAAAATCCGGCACTCCCTATAGATCAAAGAGTAACAGACCTTCTGCAAAGAATGACTATTGAAGAAAAATTCTGGCAGTTGTTTATGATTCCGGGCGATTTGGATGGTGTTGACTCCAATCAATACAAACATGGCATTTTCGGCTTCCAGGTAAGTGCCGGCTCAAAAGATGGAGATGCCGCACAACAACTGCTAAAATACAATGCTTCTGAAAACGCATTTGCCCTGGCAAAAAAAATAAATGCTATACAAAAATATTTTATAGACCAATCAAGACTTGGTATTCCCATCATTGCTTTTGATGAAGCACTACACGGTTTGGTACGAGACGGAGCAACCTCCTTTCCACAGTCCATTGCTTTGGCAGCCACATTTGATACAACACTTATGCGTGAGGTTGCCGATGCCATTGCGATAGAAACAAAAATACGTGGTATAAAGCAGATTCTTACCCCTGTAGTAAACATAGCAAGTGATGTGCGCTGGGGAAGAACAGAAGAAACTTATGGAGAAGATCCTTTTTTAAGCAGCGAGATGGGCGTAGCATTTGTAAGCGCTTTTGAAAAAAGAGACATCATCACTACGCCAAAACATTTTATCGCTAACGTAGGGGATGGCGGCAGAGACAGCTACCCAATACATTTTAATGAAAGATTGTTGAGAGAAATATATATGCCGCCTTTTAGAGCGTGTATTGAACGCGGAGGCTCTCGTTCGGTAATGACAGCCTACAATTCGCTGGACGGTATAGCGTCAAGCGCCAATGATTGGCTGCTGAATAAACAGTTGAAAAAAGATTGGGGCTTTAAAGGATTTGTGATTTCAGATGCAGGCGCAACAGGAGGTACAGTAGTATTGCATAACACTGCCAAAGATTATCCTGAATCTGCCAAACAAGCTATTACCGGCGGGCTTGATGTAATATTTCAAACAGCATACGACCATTACAAATTATTTATACCACATTTCCTGGATGGTACAATAGACATAAAAAGAATAGATGACGCTGTATCGAGAGTATTACGTGCAAAATTTGAACTCGGACTTTTTGAACAGCCCTATGTTGACGAAAAAGCGGCAAAGCAATCGTTACCCACGCATAAAATCATTGCACGGAAAGCCGCACTTAAATCTATTGTATTACTCAAGAATGAAGGGAACATTCTGCCTCTCTCAAAAAAATTAAAATCTATTGCGGTAATCGGCGAAGATGCTGTACTGGCGAGGCTGGGAGGATATAGCGGACCGGGTAATAATAAGGTATCTATACTCGATGGCATAAAAAATAGGGTAGGCAACAACATGCAGGTATTATATTCCAAAGGATGTAGTATACAAACAAAGGAGTGGAACGTAATTGAGTCGAAATATTTATCTCATACTTTCAACAATATAGAGCTGGAAGGAAATCCGGCGCTTACAAAAATTGATCAGGAGGTTAATTTTGGGTGGACATTATTCACTCCTGATGAAAAAATCAAACAACAGTTTTATTCCGTTCGGTGGACAGGCAAGTTAACAGCGCCTGCCACCGGTATTTACAAAATCGGACTTGATGGTAACGACGGTTTCAGGCTATATATAAACGACAAGCTTGTTATTAATAACTGGACAAAGAAAACCTACAGCACATTATTATCTGATTATTCATTTACGGCAAACAAAGCATATGATATTCGTGTTGAATTTTTTGAACCGGTAGGCAATGCGCATATAAAATTAGTATGGAATGCCGGCATAAAAGATGAAAGCACAACAGTAATGCAGCAAGCAGTAGCTACCATAAAAAAAGCTGATGCAGCAGTAATAGTTGCGGGTATACATGAAGGTGAGTTCCAGGATAGGGCTATGCTATCGCTCCCTGGAAACCAGGAAGCAATGATACAGCTTGCCGCTGCCACTGGCAAACCGGTGATAGTTGTGCTGGTTGGAGGAAGTGCTATTACAATGAATAACTGGCTGAGCAAGATAAAAGGTGTGATTGATGTTTGGTATCCCGGAGAAGAAGGCGGTTATGCGGTAGCAGATATTTTATTTGGAGATTATAATCCCGCGGGAAGATTGCCCATAACGTTTCCTATACATGAAGCGCAATTGCCATTGATATACAATCATAAACCTACGGGCAGAGGTGATGACTATAATAATCTTAGCGGTTTGCCCT
>JBGALP010000101.1:0-16571 GCA_044223805.1 Agriterribacter sp. | reverse complement strand
CCAGTGAAGGATGTGTGACAGATGAGGCGTAAATGACTTCCTGCAGATCTTTATAATTGCTTAACACCATGAAACAACACCAATGCAGTTACAGTTTATTCAGAATAAGATCTATGAAATACGCGGGCAGAAGGTGATGCTGGATTTTGATTTGGCTGAATTGTATGGTGTTGAGACAAGAGTTTTTAATCAGGGAGTTAAGCGAAACATAGAGAGTTTTCCAGAGGAGTTCATGTTTCAGTTAACAAGAAAAGAATGGAGTTTGATGAGATCACAAATTGTGACCTCATATACGCAAAAGGATGATAATCAAACTGATGGATCATCGCAAAATGTGATGATCACACAAAAAAAGAGAAGAAAAGATTTGTTGCCTTATGTTTTCACTGAACACGGTGTAACGATGTTAGCCAGTGTGCTAAAAAGTTCCACGGCAAGGAAGATGAATATTGCGATTGTGAAAGCTTTTATTGCAATGAGAAAGATGATTATACAATATGCTGACGTAATAAAAGTGATAGATGATTTGAAGGAGCGGGTTGACGGATATGATGCTCAACTGAACCAGATTTATGACGCATTAGAAAATATGCTGGATAGAAAAGTAGAAGAAGAGAATAAACAAAAAGACTGGAGTGAGCGGGAACGTATTGGGTTTAAAAAATAAACAGATTTAAGTATTTCAAAATTGAAAAAACCATGAGTAGCGCAACTGAATTAATGAAAAAAGAAAAAGCGGAGAGTAGAGAAAAGGCAACGCAACCACAACCTGTAGTCACTAATATAAGTGGAAGCGTGGCTGTGCTGGAAGCATTGATTGCGGAGGGGGTCACTGACTTTTTTGGTTATCCCGGTGGCGCTATCATGCCTATATACGATGCGTTATACGATTATAATGATCGGCTTAATCATATACTCGTTCGTCATGAACAGGGGGGGATACACGCGGCGCAGGGATATGCACGCACTTCGGGTAAAGTAGGCGTAGTGTTTGCTACCAGCGGTCCTGGCGCTACTAATCTTGTAACAGGGTTGGCAGATGCGCAGATAGACAGCACCCCCATAGTTTGTATTACAGGCCAGGTGTTTGCTCATTTATTAGGTACCGATGCCTTCCAGGAAACTGATGTCATCAACATTACTACCCCGGTTACCAAATGGAATTACCAGGTAACCGACGCTAATGAAATTCCTTCAGTATTAGCAAAGGCCTTTTATATAGCAAAAACGGGCAGACCAGGACCTGTATTAATTGACATTACCAAGAACGCGCAGGTACAAAAATTCGATTATAGCGGTTACATACCGTGCACGCATATCCGCAGTTATCGTCCCAAACCTATTGTTCGCAAAGAATATATTACGCAGGCTGCTGAATTAATTAATAAAGCCGAACGCCCCTTTGTACTTTTTGGACAAGGTGTTATTTTAGGTAAAGCAGAAAAAGAATTTAAAACCTTTATAGAAAAAGGGGGGATTCCTTCAGCCTGGACAGCGCTTGGGTTAAGTGCACTTCCAACCGATCATCCTTTGAATGTTGGTATGCTGGGTATGCATGGTAATTATGGCCCTAACGTACTAACCAACCAGTGCGATGTTTTAATTGCTGTTGGTATGCGCTTTGACGATCGCGTAACTGGCAGATTGGATAAATACGCCAAGCAGGCTAAAATAATTCATCTTGATATTGATCCTGCGGAAATAGACAAGAATGTGCAAGCTACAGTGCCTGTATGGGGAGATTGCAAGGAAACACTGCCTTTATTAACGGCATTGATTGAAAAAAAACAACATAGTGATTGGTTGAATAGATTTAAAGAAATGAAAGTGCAGGAAGATGAAGCTGTCATTAACGACGAACTTCATCCATCCGCTGAAATCATGACCATGGGTGAAGTGTTAAACGTTTTAAATGAATTAACGGGTGGAGATGCGGTAATTGTAACAGATGTTGGTCAGCACCAGATGGTAGCCTGTCGTTACGCAAAGTTTAACAAAACAAGAAGTAATGTTACGTCAGGTGGTTTAGGTACTATGGGCTTTGCATTACCTGCAGCCATCGGCGCTAAGTTCGGAACTCCTCAACGACCGGTGGTAGCTATTATTGGTGATGGAGGTTTCCAGATGACATTGCAGGAATTGGGAACTATTATGCAGTTTAATGTAAATGTAAAAATCATTATACTCAACAATCAGTTCCTGGGTATGGTGCGCCAATGGCAGCAATTGTTTCACGACAAAAGGTATTCATTTGTAAATATCACCAGTCCCGATTTTGTAACCGTGGCAAAAGGCTATGGCATTTCAGGAAAAAGTATTTCAAAAAGAGAAGAACTGAAATCAACTTTAGATGAAATGTTGAAACATGATGGCGCTTATCTGCTTGAAATAATGGTAGGAAAAGAGAACAATGTATTTCCAATGGTGCCGCAGGGTTGTGGAGTAGCAGAAATAAGATTGAAATAGAAAAGCAATGACCGAAAAATCAACCATAGAAGAAATAAGAACCCGGTTCGATAATGATGTAGAACGCTTCTCCAACCTGGATACAGGTCAGGTATCTACTATTGATGCGACTGTTTCATTAGAGTTGATAACGGAAGCGGCAAAAAGAATTGTACCCGCAGCTACGCAGTTGTTGGATATAGGTTGTGGTGCAGGCAACTACTCCATAATGATGCTGAAAAAATTGCCTGATCTTAACTGTACTCTGGTAGATCTGAGTAAACCAATGCTGGATAAGGCTTCAGAAAGAGTTACTCCACAAACAAACGGGAACGTAAAAACATTGCAGGGCGATATAAGAGAAGTGAATTTACCTGAAGATCATTTTGATATTATTCTTGCGGGAGCTGTATTGCATCATTTGAGAGATGACAAAGATTGGGAAACTACCTTCAAAAAGCTGTATAACGTATTAAAGCCAGGTGGTTGCCTCATGATATCCGATCTGGTAATTCAGGAAGCTGATGCCATGAGCGCATATACCTGGGAGCGTTATGGCGATTACCTTGAAGGAGTAAATGGGAAAGCCTACCGGCAAAAAGTAATGGAGTATGTTGAAAAAGAAGATACCCCCCGCTCTGTAACCTATCAAATGGAATTAATGAAAAAAGTTGGATTCCGTTCAACAGATGTATTGCATAAAAATATGTGCTTCGCTGCTTTTGGTGGAATAAAATAAAAGAGACAAACAAAGAAATTAAAGTATGAAACAGGAATATACCATTACCGTATACACAGAAAATCATATTGGTTTACTGAATCGTATCGCTATTATTTTTTCGCGCAGAAAAATAAATATTGAAAGTTTGAATACTTCGCCTTCTGAAGTAGAGGGCATTCATCGGTTTACCATAGTGATTAATGAGGTAGAAGAAGTGGTGAAGAAATTAGTGCGCCAGATTGAGAAACAGGTGGAAGTATTGAAAGCATATTACAATAGCAACGATGAGATTGTTTGGCAGGAGCTGGCATTATATAAAGTATCTACCGACAAGGTAATTCAGGATGTAAAAGTGGAAAGGTTGTTGCGCCAGTATGGAGCAAGAGCCGTAGTGATCAGGAAAGACTATACTGTTTTTGAAACATCCGGACATAGAGAAGAGATTGATAAATTAACAGAAGTATTAGGACCTTTAGGCTTGATTGAATTTGTAAGAAGCGCAAGAGTGGCTATTATAAATGCCAGCAATGGGTTTTATGAAAAGCTGAAAGAATTTGAAGAAGAGAATACCGGCGATGAAATAGTAGAAAACGAATTTTTAGATAAGCAGGATGAAGTGTTTTCGATGTAGGAATAGACAAACCTGCAACTTGTGACCTGAAACTTGTAAACTTTCAAGCAGAAACCAATTTTCCAATTTTCAACATATCAAATTTTCAAATTAACAACATGGCAAAATTAAATTTCGGCGGCGTTGAGGAAAACGTAGTAACACGTGAAGAATTTCCATTAAGCAAAGCCCAGGAAGTATTAAAAAACGAAACGATTGCAGTTATTGGTTATGGTGTTCAAGGGCCTGGACAGGCTTTGAACCAGAGAGATAATGGTATTAAAGTAATTGTTGGTCAGCGTAAAAATTCAAAAACATGGGATAAAGCTGTAAAAGATGGGTTTGTACCTGGTGAAACTTTATTTGAAATAGAAGAAGCGTTAGAGCGTGGTACTATTATTTGCTACTTGCTAAGCGATGCCGCACAAATTGAATTGTGGCCAACTGTTAAGAAACATCTTACTGCTGGCAAAGCGTTGTATTTCTCACACGGATTTGGTATCACCTTCAACGAGCAAACAGGTATAATACCTCCTGCTGATGTAGATGTATTTCTTGTTGCACCAAAAGGTTCAGGAACTTCATTGCGTCGCATGTTCCTCCAAGGTCGTGGCTTAAACAGCAGCTATGCAATTTTCCAGGATGCTACCGGTAAAGCAAAAGACAGAGTAATTGCCCTGGGTATAGCAGTAGGAAGTGGTTATTTATTTGAAACCAATTTCAAAAAAGAAGTATACAGCGATTTAACAGGCGAGCGTGGTACTTTAATGGGCGCTATCCAGGGTATTTTCGCTGCACAATACCAGGTATTGCGCGACAAAGGTCACACACCTTCTGAAGCTTTCAACGAAACAGTAGAAGAATTAACTCAATCATTAATGCCGTTGGTGGCTGAAAATGGTATGGACTGGATGTACGCTAACTGCTCTACTACAGCCCAACGCGGTGCATTAGACTGGTGGAAAAAATTCCGCGATGCTACTGCTCCTGTATTTAAAGAATTGTATGAGAGCGTAGCTACAGGTAAAGAATCACAACGTTCTATTGACAGCAACAGCAAACCAGATTATCGCGAAAAACTGGAAGTTGAATTAGCAGAACTGCGTGATAGCGAAATGTGGCAGGCAGGCAAAACTGTTAGAAGCTTAAGACCCGAAAATCAGAAATAGTTTTCAAAGTATTGGTGTATGAGCAAAGAGGAGCCTGGCGTGGTTAACAACGTTAATACAGATACAGCATTAAGTAAAAGCCTCCCTGCCTGGTCGGGGAGGCTTAATTTTCATGATGCAGCATACCGCTTAAAAAAAGTGGTGAACAGAACACCACTCATGTATAATCTCAATTTTTCGCGTAGGTATAACAGTGAGGTATACCTGAAAAGAGAGGATTTGCAGATAGTGCGTTCTTACAAGTTAAGGGGAGCATACAATATGATATCAATGCTCAGTAATGAGCAAAAAGAACATGGCGTTGTATGCGCCAGCGCGGGCAATCATGCGCAGGGGTTTGCTTACAGCTGCAAAAAGCTTAATATAAGGGGCGTAATTTTTATGCCTGTCATCACGCCTAAACAAAAAATTACCCAAACAAAAATGTTTGGTGAGGATAAGGTGGAGGTCATACTTACCGGAGATACTTTTGACGACTGTGCCATTGCTGCCAAAGCCTATACCAGCGAATATAATATGGTGTTTATTCCTCCTTTTGACGATTATAATATTATTGAAGGACAAGGAACAGTTGGTGTGGAGATACTGGAAGACATGAGTGATGTAGATTATATTTTTGTTCCTATAGGTGGCGGTGGTTTAAGTGCCGGGTTGGGTGCTTATTTTAAACAGTATAGTCCGGCAACAAAAATAATAGGCGTTGAGCCATTGGGTTCGCCTACTATTAAAGAAGCTATAAGGCAGGGGCATCCTGTAACGCTCGAAAATATAGATAGATTTGTAGATGGTGCCGCTGTAAAACGTGCCGGTGACATTACTTTTGAAATATGTAACCAGGTATTGGATGATGTAATACTGGTTCCGGAAGGAAAAATTTGTACTACTATACTGAAATTGTATAACGAAGACGCGATAGTAGTTGAGCCTGCAGGTGCCCTCACCATTGCAGCGCTGGATATATACGCGGATCAGATTAGAGGCAAAAAAGTGGTTTGTGTGGTAAGCGGTGGTAACAACGATATAGACCGCATGCCGGAAATAAAAGAACGTTCGCTGCAATACGAAGGGTTAAAGCATTATTTCCTTATCAATTTTGCTCAACGTCCGGGGGCTTTAAAGGAGTTTGTAAATAACATATTAGGCACTAATGATGATATTACCCGTTTTGAATATATGCAAAAAACCAACAAAGAAGCTGGACCGGCATTGGTTGGCATTGAATTACAGGATAAAGCAGATTACCAGAAGCTGATTGAAAACCTGAACCATTACCAGGTTAATTATTCGGAGATCAATAAAGACGATACGTTATTGGGATACCTCATATAAAATAATGTTTTATTAACAGCCTTTATCATTTTTTGAACAGGTGATTTATTTTGTGGGTTTTTTTTGTAATTTTAGGTTCTTGCCTGCCATGTGATTAGAAAAATATTAAGTTTTTCTTTTTTTTATTGATTTTTATTTAAAAATTCCTTTCTATGAGTAAAGGTTTGTACAACCCGGAATTTGAAAGAGATTCTTGCGGGGTGGGCTTTGTAGCGAGTATAAAGGCTAATAAGTCACACCAGATCGTTTCTGACGCGTTAACCATATTGGAAAACATGGAGCATCGCGGTGCCTGTGGAGCCGAAAGCAATACCGGCGATGGGGCTGGTATTATGATACAGATACCTCACGAGTTCTTTTTTGCTGAGTGCGTAAAATTAGGTGTTCACCTGCCTGCCTTTGGCCGGTATGGCGTCGGGGTAATCTTCTTTCCCAAAGAAGTAAGTTTGCGACAGGAGTGTCGTGATACATTTGCAAGGGCAGCCGAAAAGCTGGGGCTTGAAATTCTTACCTATAGAAAAGTGCCGGTAAATACTAAAAGCTGGGTCTTGAAATTCTTACCTATAGAAAAGTGCCCGTAAATACTACTGATATAGGTCCAACCGCCCTTTCTGTTGAACCGGAAATAGAACATGTGTTTATTGCCTGCCCAGATCATATTCAGGATAGCGAGGAATTTGAAAGAAAGCTGTTTGTGCTGCGCAATTATGCCACCCATACCATAAATAATACAGTTAAAAAAGATAATATCGGTTTTTATATCCCTTCCCTTTCTTATAAAACCGTTTCATATAAAGGTCAGTTAACCAGTATGCAGGTGCGTACTTATTTTACTGATCTTACCAATAAAGGGGTGGTAAGCGCTTTTGGTTTGGTGCATTCAAGATTTGCAACCAATACCTTTCCTTCATGGAAGTTGGCTCAGCCATTCCGCTTTATAGCGCATAATGGCGAGATCAACACATTACAGGGTAACCTGAATTGGCTTAAAACCAGCGAAAATGGCTTTTCATCTCCTTATTTCACTAAGGAAGAAATGGAAATGTTATTGCCGATCGTTTCCAATGGGTTGTCAGATTCTGCCTGTTTAGATAACATGGTTGAATTGCTCACGCTTTCAGGCCGTTCATTACCACATGTAATGATGATGTTGATACCTGAGGCATGGGATGGCAATGACAAAATGGATCCTGTTAAAAAAGCATTTTACGAATATCATGCAGCCATCATGGAACCATGGGATGGTCCTGCTTCTATTTCATTTACTGATGGTAAAATAATAGGTGCTACGCTCGACAGAAATGGTCTTCGTCCATCAAGGTTTTGTGTAACGCATGACGACAGAGTAATCATGGCTTCAGAAACCGGCGCTTTACCGGTAGATCCAAAGATTGTAAAGAGCTACGGAAGACTTCAGCCCGGCAAAATGTTCGTGGTGGATATGGAGCAGGGAAGAATTATAAGTGATGAAGAGCTAAAGCAGGATATCTGCACCCAAAAGCCTTACAGCGATTGGTTAAATCAATACAAAATAAGATTAGAAGAGCTTGATGCTCCAAGGGTTACATTTACTCACTTGTCGGAGGAGTCGGTTTTCAAATATCAAAAAGCTTTTGGATACAGTACTGAAGATGTGGAAAATCTCATCAGGCCAATGGCTATTGATGGTAAAGAACCTGTAGGTTCAATGGGTACAGATATTCCGCTGGCTATACTTTCAGATCAGCCACAACATCTAAGCAGTTATTTTAAGCAATTGTTTGCACAGGTAACCAATCCACCTATAGATCCGATTAGAGAAAGATTGGTTATGAGCCTCGCTTCATATGTGGGAAGTAATGGTAATTTATTGGAAGAAGATCCAAAACATTGTCATGCTGTTTCTTTAAAACAGCCCATACTTACCAGTACAGAACTCGAAAAGCTCAGAAGTATTGACACAGGTATATTCCAGGCAAAAACATTACAATGCTATTTCAGGGCCGATGGAAAACCAGGCTCTTTAAAAGCCGGTATTGACAGGCTTTGCCGCTATGCCGTAGATGCCGTGCAGGATGGTTTTGAAGTGATTATATTGTCTGACCGTGCTATTGATTCTGACCATGCCGCTATACCATCCTTATTAGCTGTCGCATCAGTGCATCATCATCTTATCCGCAAAGGATTGCGTGGTCAGGTAGGCATTGTAGTTGAGGCGGGAGATGTTTGGGAAGTACATCATTTTGCGTGTCTGATTGGTTTCGGTGCCACCGCCATCAATCCATATTTGGCTTTGGCTACTATACGTACTATGAAGGCCAGCAACAAATGGGAAACCGAGCAGGCATGGGAAACACTACGTAAAAATTATGTAAAAGCAGTGTGTGATGGATTGCTGAAGGTATTCTCTAAAATGGGGATCTCCACATTGCAGTCATACCAGGGCGCACAGATTTTTGAAATATTAGGTTTGAATCACGAGGTAGTAAATAAATGTTTTACCGGTGCCGTAAGCAGAATTGAAGGTATGGGGCTTGATGAAATAGCCAAGGAAGCATTGGCTAAACATGTGCTGGCATTCAACCCTAAAAATATTCCTGTAGATCGTTTAGCCGTTGGCGGTATATATCAGTGGAAAAGGAAAGGAGAATTCCATCTTTTTAATCCACAAACCATTCATTTGTTGCAGTATTCTACAAAAATGAATGACTACGGTATTTTTAAAAAATACAGTAAAGCGGTAAACGACCAGGGAGAAAAGGCGTGTACACTCAGAAGCCTGTTCAAGTTTAAAAGAAACAGACCAGCGATTTCAATTGATGAAGTTGAACCTGCTGAAAATATTTACAAACGTTTTGCTACGGGAGCAATGTCTTTCGGCTCCATTTCATGGGAGGCGCACACAACGCTGGCTATAGCTATGAACCGCCTTGGCGCTAAAAGCAATACCGGCGAGGGAGGAGAAGATGAAAAACGATATGACAGATTACCCAATGGCGATTCTATGCGTTCTGCTATCAAGCAGGTAGCATCAGCACGTTTTGGTGTAACCAGTCAATACCTTACTGAAGCAGATGAATTGCAGATAAAAATGGCTCAGGGAGCTAAACCTGGTGAAGGTGGTCAGTTACCTGGTGATAAAGTAGATGACTGGATAGGTAGAGTAAGGCATTCAACACCGGGTGTTGGTTTGATTTCACCTCCGCCGCATCACGATATATATTCTATTGAAGATTTGGCTCAATTAATATATGATCTTAAGAATGCCAACCGTGCTGCCCGCATCAATGTAAAATTGGTATCAAAAGCAGGTGTAGGCACCATTGCCGCGGGCGTTGCAAAAGCAAAAGCAGATGTAATATTAATTGCGGGCTTTGATGGAGGTACAGGTGCATCACCTATAAGTTCTATCAAGCATGCAGGTTTACCTTGGGAGCTTGGACTTGCAGAAAGTAATCAGACTTTGGTAAAGAACCGCTTACGCAGTCGTGTGGTATTGCAGGCTGACGGACAAATGAAAACTGCACGAGATATTGCTGTTGCTACATTACTTGGCGCAGAAGAATGGGGCGTTGCTACTGCTGCACTGGTGGTAGAAGGTTGTATCATGATGCGCAAATGCCACATGAATACCTGCCCTGTAGGCGTGGCTACACAGGATCCTGAATTGCGCAAACGCTTTACCGGTAACGCAGATCATGTGGTGAATTTCTTCAAATTTATTACCCAGGATCTTCGTGAAATTATGGCTGAGCTTGGTTTCAGAACTATTAACGAAATGGTGGGACAAGCAGAATGCCTGGAAAGAAGAGACGGTATTGATCATTGGAAATATGGTAAAATTGATTTATCTCCGGTATTGTATAGAGAACCTGCCTCAAAAGAAGTTGGGTTATACCAGCAGGAAGAACAGGATCATGGAATAGCGCAGGTGTTAGACTGGCAATTTCTGGAAAAGGCTAAACCGGCATTGGAGCATAAACAAAAAGTTACAGGCGAGTTTCGTATACGTAATATTGATCGTACTGCCGGAACCATTCTCTCAAACGAAATCACCAAGCGTTACAAAGCCGCGGGACTTCCTGATGATACCATTCATTTTAAATTGAAAGGAACTGCGGGACAAAGTTTTGGTGCATTTAATACAAAGGGTGTTACACTTGAACTGGAAGGAGATGCAAATGATTATTTTGGTAAAGGGTTGAGTGGTGCGCGGTTGATTATCTATCCTTCAAAAGAAGCAGGGTTTATACCGGAAGAGAATATCATTATTGGTAATGTGGCTTTTTACGGCGCTACTTCTGGTGAAGCTTATATAAGAGGAAAGGCAGGAGAGCGCTTCTGCGTAAGAAACTCCGGCGCAACCGCCGTGGTAGAAGGAGTAGGAGACCATGGTTGTGAGTATATGACTGGTGGAAGAGTGGTGATATTGGGAGATACAGGAAGAAACTTTGCGGCAGGTATGAGTGGTGGTATAGCGTATGTGTATGATGTTAAAGGCAATTTTGCAGAGAATTGTAATATGGAGATGATTGATCTTGATCCTGTGGTAAATGGAGAGTCGGAAGAGTTATATAATATGATAGCAAACCACTACAACAATACCGGTAGTAATGTTGCGAAGTTTATTCTGGGTGATTTCGAGAATCAACTACGCAATTTCGTAAAAGTATATCCGAAAGATTACAAAAAAGCATTGCAGAAAGCAAAACTTAAAGTAGAAGGTCAATAGACCAGGAAATTCGAAATTCAATTTATTACCTAATCTGAGTTGAATAAAAATGGGAAAGCCAACAGGTTTTTTAGAATTTACACGTGAACTGCCCGGAAAGAAGCCGGTTGCTGACAGACTTAAGAATTACAGCGAATTTGTTGACCGTTTTTCGGAGCAGAATCTTACTAAACAGGCTGCGCGATGCATGAACTGTGGTGTGCCTTTTTGCCACAGTAATACGGGTTGCCCGTTAGGAAATGTAATTCCGGAGTTTAACGATGCTGTTTATCGTAAAAGCTGGAAGGAAGCATATGATATACTCACTTCTACCAACAACTTTCCTGAGTTTACCGGTCGCATCTGTCCGGCGCCTTGCGAAAGCGCCTGTGTGTTAGGCATAAATCAGCCTCCGGTAACTATTGAAGAAATAGAAAAACATATTATAGAAATCGCTTTTGAAAAAGGTTTTGTACAACCGCGCAAACCTAATGTGCGCACCGGAAAAAAGGTGGCCGTTATTGGTTCTGGTCCTGCGGGATTAGCTGCTGCAGCACAACTAAATTATGCTGGTCACCAGGTTACTGTATTTGAAAGAGACGATGCTGCCGGCGGATTATTACGGTATGGCATACCCGATTTTAAATTAGAGAAATGGACTATAGATCGCAGAGTGGATATAATGGAGCAGGAAGGCATTGAATTCAGATACAATGCTAATGTTGGTGTAAATGTGAATATAAATGTACTGCTTAATGAATACCAGGCTATCGTTCTATCTGGTGGTTCTACAGCGCCACGTGATCTTCCCGTTCCGGGAAGAGAGCTAAATGGTGTTTATTTTGCCATGCAGTTTTTGAAGCAGCAAAATAAGCGTAATGCTCAAAAGAACCCATTGGCTAATGCAGGTATTGAAAGTAATATTTTAAAAGAAGAGGTGTTAGCAACCGGAAAAAATGTAGTGGTTATTGGTGGAGGTGATACAGGCAGCGACTGCGTAGGTACTTCCAACCGGCACGGGGCGAAAACAGTAACGCAATTTGAACTGATGCCCAAACCGCCGGGAGATCGTACCACATTTATGCCCTGGCCTACATACCCTATGGTGTTAAAAACTTCGTCATCACACGATGAAGGTTGTGAAAGACATTGGGCAGTTGCTACCAAAGAATTTATAGGTGATGGCAAAGGCAATTTGAAAGCGTTGAAAATAGTTGATCTTGAGTGGAAGTTTTCTGATGATCAAAGACCCTCAAGATTTGAAGAAGTAGCAGGTTCTGAAAGAGAGATTCCTTGCGAGTTAGCACTGCTGGCGATGGGCTTTGTTCATCCACAACATGAAGGCGTGTTAGATGAAATAGAAGTGGAATATGATGAGAGAGGAAATGTAAAAGCCGCTGAAAGGTCTTATCAAACAAGCATACCCAAAATATTCGCGGCAGGCGATATGCGTAGAGGGCAGTCTTTGGTGGTATGGGCTATAAGCGAAGGAAGAGAATGTGCACGTAAGGTAGATGAATTTTTGATGGGTAGTTCGCTGCTCGAAACCAAAGATGCGTCCTTGCTTTCACTCTCGGTTTAATTTTTTTCTTTAATGATAGTAATGCCGTTTCATTAGTTTGAAACGGCATTTTTTATGATGCTGATTGTATCTCACTTTTATCGTCTCTCGTTTCACAAAAAACGACTGATGGATTATTGTAAATACAACACTACTACAGTTAATGAGCAATACTTAAAATAATGCAAAAAAAAGTGCGCTGATTTTAATTCATTTTTATTAAGGCTTATTTTTGCAGCATATCGTGATTGCTAAAACCAAAAATATTATTGCATTCCTTATACTTTCTCTTTTTGTTTTAAAGGGTATCACGATTAATGTGTTGCATTTTTCTTTACATACTCCAATGGAATTAACAGCAGAAACTCCTCCTGCTGAATCGGGCGAGGAATCAACAGAACAAAAATTATTAGAAAAGGAATTTCTCCCTGATTATGATGTAACCTGTCTACGACAACCGCATGTTTACATAGTTGGCAAAATCTGGAATCCTCATTACCACGATTATTTGTTGATTTCTTTTCTTCCTGTATTTACGCCTCCTCCTGAAAATGCTTGATTTTTTTAGTTAAAGCACAGCCGCTGATTAGCGGTTGAATTATTGTATTGCCCACATTTAAATGAAAATAATATGTTTCATCAATATCCATTTTTTAAGAAAGCAATTTTTTTACTTGTAGCTGTTTTTTGTAGCAGCGTTATTTACGCACAACAGTTAACAGATCGTTCCATAAAAACAAATATTACTACTATTGATAATCCTTTACAAAAATTAGTGCGATTAGCGCCTCACCAGTTTGAATACGATACACAAGGATTTAAGTTTCTGAAATTAAAGGAAGGCGCTCAATATGGTTTTATGGCTGAAGATATTCAGTCAGTATTTCCTCATCTTGTAAATGAAAAAAGTGTTACCTATATGTTTGGCAAGAACGTTTACAGGAATGCAAAATTTAAGACGGTAGATGAAGCAGGGTTAATCCCGATACTGGTAGCATCAATAAAAGAACAGCAGGTGGAAATTGAGAAGCTAAAAACAGAGATAACTCAGTTGAAACACCAAACAGCGCTAAAATAATTCAGTCACTTTGTGGAAAACTGCCTTTAAAAGGGGCAAATTAGAAAAAAGCTAAGGTTTTTGCCTTAGCTTTTAATTTTATTCAAATACTGGTTTTTGCAAGTGTATTTTTTTGAATTAATAATATTTATATATGTGTAAATTGGAGTAAGAATCACTATGGATAAAGGTTTTACGGTATAATTTTTAATTTGGGAGTGTGTATTGTGTTTATCATAAAATAATTAAAAACAAAAGATGGGTATGAGAAGAAACTAATAAAAACTCGCTTTTGAATTATAAATAATAATATGTGAGTATTTTTTAAAAATTATATTCAATATATCCGTAGATTTGTTGAATAATAATTAATTAATTTATTTTTTAATTTAAAAACGCTCACATGCCCAAACCAACATTCAAACAGGTTGCCCCCTTTCTGGTTTTAGCAGCTATAGCATTGGCTGCTATTTTTGTAAAACCTGTAACTGATTTTGCAGATGCTACTAAATATAGCCCTGCAGATATTGCCTGGATTATTGTAGCGACTGCTTTGGTATTTTTAATGACACCCGGTCTGGCTTTCTTTTATGGTGGAATGGTTCATCGTAAAAATGTTATTTCAACCATGATGAAAAGTGTGGTAGCAGCCGGTGTGGTTAGTGTATTGTGGATTTTTGTAGGATATAGTCTTTGTTTTGGTGAAGACTTAGGTGGATTTATCGGCAACCCAATGACTCATCTTTTCTTTAAGGATGTAAATTCCGGAGAGCCATGGGTAGGAGCGCCAACTATTCCTAAAACACTATTCTCTTTATTTCAATTGATGTTCGCTATCATCACTCCCGGACTTGTAGTAGGAGCGGTAGCCGAAAGAATCCGTTTTACTTCTTACATTCTTTTTATAGCTATGTTCAGTTTGTTGGTGTATGCACCTTTGGCGCACTGGAGCTGGCATCCGGATGGTTTCTTATTTAAGATGGGCGCTCTTGACTTTGCAGGCGGTACTGTGGTACATATTTCTGCGGGTTGTGCGGCTTTGGCTGGTGCACTTGTGTTGAAACGCAGAAAAACCCATATTGAGCATAAAGAAATTCCACCAGCTAATATTCCTTATGTATTAATCGGAACCGGTTTGCTTTGGTTCGGCTGGTTCGGTTTTAATGCTGGTTCGGCTTTGGGTGCAAATGCATTATCTGTTTCTGCTTTCGCAACTACCAATACTGCTGCAGCCGCTGCCGGTTTAGGCTGGATGTTCTTTGATGTGATCAGGGGAAAAAAACCTTCAGTAGTTGGATTTTGCATAGGTGCTGTTGTGGGGTTAGTAGCTATTACTCCTGCCGCAGGCTTTGTAGCTATTCCTCAAAGTATTTCTATTGGTCTTATAGCTGCTATCATTTCTAATATAGCTGTATACTACAAACAAAAATCTACATTGGATGATACATTAGATGTATTCCCTTGTCATGGTGTTGGTGGTATGGTTGGTATGTTGTTGACCGGTATTTTTGCAACAAAAGCAGTAAATAGTGCAGGTGCTGACGGTTTATTTTATGGTAACCCAGGCTTCTTCTTTACTCAATTAAAAGCCATGGTTATTTCAGCCAGCTACAGTTTTGCAGTGTCATTCGCTATTTTCAAATTCATCAATTTCATTCTGCCTTTACGTGTAAGTGCTGAAGAAGAAGAAATAGGATTGGATGCCTCACAGCATAATGAAAATTATGTACAGGGAACCTTACTTGTGCATCACAATGGTAAATTAGAGAAAGAAGAGAAAGCGATCTGATTACACTTAAGTAAACACGCTTAAACTATACAAATAAAAAAGAAAAGGTACAGTTTTAATATAACCTCTGACCAGGTTTAAAACAGTACCCTTTCATTTTAACACTTAAAATCAACTGCAATGTTAAGAAAGTTTCTTACACTGGCCATTATCGTGGCTCCGTTTTCTACCGTTTTTTCCCAGGATTCTACAGCTTCGGCACCCGCCGAACCGGCAAAAGGAGAATTGAAATTCTCAGGCTATGTTGATGCTTATTATCGCTATAATTTCGCTAACCCCAAAAATGCAGTTGACGACGACGGAAATCATGTATTTAATAATCTCACCAGTTTCACCAATTCTCAGAACTCTTTTGAGTTGGGGATGGCATCACTACGTGCAGATTACACCAAAGGAAAAATTGCTGCAACACTCGATTTGGGATTTGGCCGACGGGCAACAGAGTTTTCCTATGCTGAATCTGGCATTTTATCAGCTATCAAACAGGCATATGTAAGCTATTCTCCTTCCGATAAAGTAAAATTTACCATGGGTAAATGGGGTACGCATGTAGGCTATGAGCTGCTCGATCCTCAATTGAACCGAAACTACAGCATGAGCTACATGTTCTCTTACGGTCCTTTCTCTCATACAGGTATTAAGGCGGATTTTGTTTTGGCCAATCATGTGGGTTTGATGGTAGGTGTTGCAAACCCTACAGATAACATTTCTGCAAGTTTTGCAAAGAAAAATTTTCTCGCACAGTTCAGTACCACGTTTGATAAGTTCAGTGCCTTTTTAAATTATGTAGGGGGTAAAGATCTTTCCAACGGTATGGGCAACCAGCTTGGTCTTACCGCAACCGGTAAAATTTCTGATAAATTCAGCCTGGGTTATGATGGTACATTTAAATCATACAAACCTGAAGGTGGTGAATCCGCTACCTGGTGGGGGTCTGCTTTATATGTTAATGTAGATCCATCAGATAAATTTGGTCTTACACTTCGTGGAGAATATTTTGATGATAAGAAAATGGTAACAGGATACGTAAATACCAGCGTTTTTGCTACAACACTTTCTTTAAACATCAAACCAACTTCAAACATCATAATTATTCCGGAGTTCAGGCTTGATAGCGCTAAGGATCCGATCTTTTATAAAAAAGATGATTCATTCGAAAGCCCTTCAGCTAAGTCAGCTGGCTCCTTTATTCTGGCTGCT
>JBGALP010000100.1:0-17929 GCA_044223805.1 Agriterribacter sp. | reverse complement strand
TACTGCAATAGCGCCCGCATTGCTTGTAGGGGCGGGTATGCTGATGATTATGGATGCGTGTTTCAATCTTGCTATGGAACCATTTCGCGCATTGGTGGCAGATAACCTTCCCGATTCGCAACGTACCATGGGATTTTCAGTTCAAACCTTTTTAATTGGTATAGGCGCAGTAGTAGGTTCGGCATTTCCTTTTATTTTAAACAGATGGTTTAATGTTTCAAACAGTGCTGCCGAAGGCGTAATAGCTGCTAATGTTAAATGGGCTTTTTATATAGGCGCGATGGTTTTTATTATTGCCATATTGATAACTGTATTACGAACAAAAGAATATGCTCCTGCTGAATATGAGAAATATCATGGCAGAGCAGATGATGCTCATCATGGTTTGGGACAAATATTTAAAGATTTTGCCCGCATGCCTAAAACCATGCGGCAATTAGGGCTGGTACAATTTTTCAGTTGGTTTGCTCTATTTGGTATGTGGGTATTTACCAACGATGCTGTAGCCACACATACATATGGACTTTCCATAGACGATAAAAGTTCTGATGCTTACCGTAATGCAGGCGATTGGGTAGGGTTGTTGTTTAGTGTATATAATGGTGTATCGGCCGTGTATGCATTGCTGTTACCTTTTATTGCACGCAAAATTGGGAGAAAACTTACACACGCATTTTCGTTGGTGTGCGGTGGAGCTGGTCTTATAGGTATTTACTTTATTCACAATCCTGATTGGCTCATTCTACCTATGATTGGTATTGGTATTGCCTGGGCAAGCATACTGGCAATGCCTTATGTTATTTTATCCGGCTCCATTCCCGCAGGTAAAATGGGAATTTACATGGGTATTTTCAATTTCTTCATTACCATACCACAACTCATCAATGGTATTGTGGGAGGACCCATAGTGAAACATTTGTACAACAATCAACCTATTTATGCTATAATTATGTCTGGCGTATTTATGTTGTGTGCAGCAGTAAGTGTTATTTATGTGTACGATCCGGTGGAGGTAAGAAAGAAATAGATAAATGGGAAATCGAAAATTATGTTATAATACTATTTCATAAGATTGTAATGTATGGCATTATTTGCCATATTCCATTTTGAACTCACTAAGATCAGGCACTTGTTTTCTTTTTCGCTTTAATTCGAAGTCATATATCACTTCACCCAAATGCTGCATAAATGGAAATCCCGTTTCTTCATACTCATAAGTATCGTCATTAATAATATCATCTTTATTGCAATAAATAACAGCACTCAACATAAACTCTATATTGTTTTTAAAATCTGCTATATAGGCCACGTCAATTAAAAAACCATAAGCGCCGCCAATCTTATTAAAAATGCGTAGACCTTCGGGAAGCTTTGCTTTTATATTACTACCTAGCAACAAATATTTAGCGAATGCATCATAGTAAGTAGAATCGTAAAAAGGGTATGTTGTTTCGTGGGGAAGCTGCGACATATACCGCAATAAAAAACTTCTTTGATCGGCAGTTATATTAAACCGTTGTTTTTCCGGCACAGAAAAAGGGAATACAATACTTTTTAAAACCTGGTGTAGTTCTTCCAGCGAAATACGGTTCTTTAACGAGAAGTTCATGGGTTCATTAATCAATACACCGCCTTTATAATAGCCTTTCCCCAGCCTGTCATTTCTTTGAATATGAGGTTTCGTATTATACTGCGCAGACTGGTTATATATTATATTCCCACTCGTATCTCTGAACTGTACCGGATTGGTATGACGGTTTTCATCCTGCGATAAAAAGATATTGAGCCTGTGAAGAATTTCTGCACCAGCATATCCTTTTTCGTGTAATTGTTCATTAATGTATTGCTGACCTGTAAATTCATACAGCCGGTTAAAAGCATCGTTATCGCTTACTAAAAAAATCTTTTTGATGTATTGTTCAATGTTAGGGCAGCCATCCACTGTTGTTGGATCATTATATACAGGTGTTTGTCCGCTATAGGCATTTTCAGTAATCATAGGAGTTTTGCCATCAAGCCCGTTGATGTGTAATTCATTTACTTTTTGCAAAGCCAGTGCGGCCACCGGCATTTTTACTGTGGAAGCAGGATAGAAATATTGCGAAGGGTTCACATTGAAATAAAAATCCTTAAAATCAGGTTTATTCTCAGCATTGCGGTCAATCCGGGTGTAAATGATTTGTAACCTGTAATCATCTTTATGCTCCTGTATTGTTTTAAAATACCGGGGATATTGATTGAGCAGTTTTTCAAGAAATGAATCTGTTTTTGCAACATCTTTTTCAGGCGCAATATTGTCATCCATTAATGTCTTGGGAGTTTTGTTTACCGGTGAATCTTTTTCAACCGGTGCAGTGCTAGATAGCTTTTTGGCAGGGCTGCAAGAAAACATTATTGCCGCTATCATTACTATTATAGTATGCCATTTAAACCTTTGATAAAATTGCATGATTGTTATTGCATTGTACAGCAAGTTAAACAATGCTGATTATATGAAAACCCCAAATTGCAGCAGTATTACAGCATCAAAATACAGGTAAACTTTTATTATGCCTGAGGCTTGGTTGTGGTTAAAAAAGCCTTGTTTCCTCATCGTTGTTTTTATGCCATAAATTCAGGTCGAAACCCTATCTTTGCCCCCAATTTTAAATTTTTTGTAAACGTTTATTTGTATGCAACTGAAAGGTTTGGTCACTGTTTTTGCGATTGCATTGATTGCTATATCCCTTTACCAACTGCATTTTACGTGGGTTGTTCATAACCACGAAGGAAAAATGGAAACCAGAGCTCAGAGCTGGGTTAACGCTAATTATGGAGGAGCTTCGACAGGAAACAAAAGACTCCGCCTATAATAAAAGATTAAAACGCCTGCTCGACAGCACGAAGGCTACTACTGTTACGTATGGCATTACCGGCGCTACCAGCTACGAAAAAGCTAAAGAACAGGAACTAAGCCTTGGATTGGATTTGCAGGGTGGTATGAGTGTAACACTTGAAGTGGAATTGCTGGATTTATTAAAGTCCATTTCCAATAACCCTAAGGATCCGGCTTTTAATAAAGCCCTTGATCTTGCGCATCAACGCAAAGGAACTACAGACGCCGACTACATTTCGCTTTTTGCACAGGCATATAAAGAAGTTAATCCTACGGGCAAATTAGCAGGACTTTTTGCCAATGCGGGCCAGCGCAATATCAAACTGGAAGATTCAGACGACCAGGTAATTTGTTGCGTACAATGTCTAACGACGCATTTCAGAATACTTTCAGGGTATTAAATAAACGTATTGACCAGTTTGGCGTTGCGCAGCGCAATATCAATTCCGATCCCCGTAAAGGAACTATTAGTGTTGAACTTCCTGGTGTAAAAGATGATCCTGAAAGAGTACGTAAAATATTACAGGCAACTGCAAATCTTCAGTTTTGGAAGTATACAGAGGTAATGAGCTGGGAATACATCATTCATGCAGGCCGAAGAAACCCTGAAGAAAATGGGTAGTTCGCAAACTGCAAAAGTTGATACTGCTGCCGCGGTAATTGATACCACAAAAGCTAATACCACCGTCGCTAAAGCAGTTGATACTACCAAAACCATTTCTTTGGGAGACAGTAAACCAGATACAAGTGTAAAAGCTACTGCTGGTACTCCAGCTACTCCTGCATCAACACACACATTGGTTGGATTATTGCAAGGTGCTCAACAGGGCGATGCGGCTTTGGCGTATGTTTTTATAAAAGATACCAGTCTTTTAAGCCAAAACCTGGAACTTGTTAAAGATATATTTCCTGCCGATGTCAGGTTTTTATACGGCATAACTCCAAAAACTGAAACAGGGTCTTCGAATGTGGTGCCTTTATATGCTATAAAAACAAAAGATGGAGACAATGCTCCTTTAGAAGGCAATGACGTAGAAAAGTCAACCATATCTTACGACGAAAAAGGAAGACCTGCGGTATCGCTTACGATGTCGAAGCAGGGAGCAAAAAAATGGGGTGATCTTACTACTGCAAATGTAAATAAGCCTATAGCCATTGTGCTGGATAACGTAGTGTATTCTGCTCCCAACGTAGTTAACCCCATATTAGATGGTAATTCACAGATATCAGGAAGTTTTTCTGTTGAAGAAGCTTCTGATTTGTCTAATATATTACAGTCAGGCCAGTTGGCCGCACCCGCGAGAATCGTACACGAGCAAATGGTTGGACCTACACTCGGTAAAGAAGCTATCAGGGGTGGTGCAATGTCCTTCATTATCTCCTTTATTGTAATATTCGCGCTTATGCTGCTGTATTATAATACCAGTGGATGGGTTGCCAATGTTACACTTGTACTAAACCTGCTTTTTACTATTGGCGTTTTAAGCGGATTGGGCGCTACCTTAACTTCAGCAAGTATAGCGGCTTTGGTGTTGGCCATCGGTATGGCGGTAGATACCAACGTTATTATATTTGAACGCATCAAGGAAGAAATTTCATGGGGACGCAGTTACAGCGCAGCCGTAGAGCACGGATATAACCGCTCTTTACCACCAATATTAGATGCGCACGTTACTACTTTGCTTACCGCTGTTATTTTATATGTTTTTGGTATGGGACCTATAAAGGGTTTTGCAACCACGCAGATCATCGCTGTGGTACTTAACCTTTTCTGCGGTATTCTTATTGCCCGCCTGGTAACAGAATGGTGGACAAATAAAAAAGGCCGCCACTTTGAATACTTTACCAAATTGTCACGCGCTATATTCAAAAAGGCGCACTTTAAGTTTGTTGAATCGCGCCGCATAGCATACATCATTTCTGTATTTGTGTTATTGTTTGGTATAGGTTCCTTCTTTTATGGGTTTGATGAAGGTGTTGAGTACAAAGGTGGACGCAGTTATACTGTTCAATTTGAACATGCAATGAAACAACAGGATGTAAGTAATGCATTGCATGAATCACTTGGTGAATACCCTGTTGTAAAAACCGTAGGGGATGACCGCACGTTAAATATCACTACTTCTTTTCAAAAAGAAAATCCTTCGCGTACTGCAGATTCATTGGTTGAAATGACTGTGTTCACGGGCTTGAAATCATTCCTTCCGCAAGGAACAACTCACGCGGAATATAAAAAGAAATACCTGCAGAGTTCTGAAAGTGTGCAGCCTACTATATCTGAAGATCTGAAACGCGGTGCTGTTACAGCGACCATAATTTCTATTATACTTATTTTCCTTTATATTTTTGCACGTTTCAGAGATTGGCGTTTTTCGCTGGGAACTATTGTAGCACTTATACATGACGTATTGGTTACCCTGGCTGTATTTTCATTCTTCCGTCATATTATGCCTTTCCCTCTCGAAATTGACCAGCATTTTATTGCTGCGATATTAACGGTGGTAGGATTCTCTATGAATGATACAGTAATTGTGTTTGACCGTATACGTGAGTACAGTAAAACAATGAGAGGCGAAAGCAAAACTAAAATCATCAATTCAGCTATTAACGATACACTAAGCCGTACCATTATGACTTCAGTAACCGTATTGATAGTAGTATTGGTATTGTTTATTTTTGGTGGTGAAGTAACAAGAGGTTTCTCTTTTGCCATGTTGATTGGTGTAATCACCGGTATCTATTCTTCCATATTTGTTGCCGCGCCTATATTGGTTGACTTCGCGAAAGATAAACCATTGGGCAAGTTAACACCTGAAGAATTGAAGCAACAGGCAAAAGCAAAAGCATCTCCTGCTGCGCCTGCTCATCAATCGTAATAATGACTAAACAGTTTATTAATATAGAACCCCGGATAGCATGCCGGGGTTTTTATTTGGCTGTATTATTTTTTAACTATTGATTTATTAATTGACCGATCATCAACCATACATGCAAAGATGTTTGCAGCTCGCTCAGTTGGCTGCCGGTTATGTTGCACCTAATCCTATGGTTGGAGCTGTATTGGTACATAACAATCGTATTATAGGTGAGGGCTATCACAAACAATATGGTTTAGCACATGCTGAAGTAAACTGTTTGCAGTCTGTTAAAAAGCAAGATGAACATCTGATTGCGGAAAGCAGGTTATATGTTTCACTGGAACCCTGTGCCCATTTTGGTAAAACACCTCCTTGTGCTGATCTTATTATAAAGAATCACATAAAAGAAGTAATAGTTGGCTGCAGAGACCCCTTTGCAGAAGTTAATGGTAAGGGAATAGAAAAATTACAAGCCGCAGGAGTGCGGGTTACGGTTGGTATATTAGAGAATGAATGTAAACTACTCAATAAACGATTTTTTACTTTTCATACAAGGCATCGTCCTTACGTTATTTTAAAATGGGCACAAAGCAGCAATGGTGTTATAGGAAACATAACCGGAGAAAGACTGCATATCAGTAATGAATACAGTAACCGTTTGGTGCATCGTTGGCGCACGGAAGAAGCGGCCATATTAATTGGAACAAATACAGCTTTATTGGATAATCCGGCATTGACTGCAAGACTATGGCCTGGTAAAAGTCCTGTGCGTTTGATAATTGATATGGATAATAAGTTGCCGCCCCATTTACAACTGTTTGATGAAAGCACATCCACTATTATATTTAATAAGTATCGTAACACAATTGAGTTTGATGCCTGGTCGCCAGGCGATAAAAAGGCGTGGTATTACCAGGTTACACACGATGTGAGTGTAGTGCATCAAATAGTCAATGCTTTATACAGCCTTAGGCTGCAGAGCGTAATAGTAGAAGGAGGTGCCAGGTTATTGCAATCTTTTATTGATGAAGATATTTGGGATGAAGCAAGAATTATCAGGAATGAAGGTTTGAATATTGCTGAAGGTGTAAAGGCGCCCACTCTTGGCAATGCACTGCTGGTTGAAGAACAACAATTTTTAAACGACAGGATTAATTATTATCACAACGCATCTCGATAGGGGAATAGTAAGCGATGTACCAAAGCGCAGAAAACAAATGAAAAATGAAGATTTTTACTATACCGTTCAACAGGAGGGATTCGCTGAATTTAAAGATAAAGGAAGCCGGTTCCTTGCATTTGTAAGTCCTCTTGCTTCGGTAGATGATTTTAAAAAGAGTATGGAGGCTATAAAAAAACAACATCCTAAGGCTTCTCATTACTGCTTCGCTTATCGTATAGGGTTAGATGGTAATCAATACAGGGTGAATGATGATGGTGAGCCGTCGGGTACGGCAGGCAAACCCATTTTTGGATTAATTGAAAGCAAATCGCTTACTAATATATTGATTATTGTTGTACGCTATTTCGGAGGCACATTGCTTGGCGTTCCAGGGTTAATTAATGCGTACAGATCTGCAGCGTCTTTAGTATTACAAACTACGCCCATTATACAAAAAGCGGTTGAAAGAGATTATTTGCTGGAGTTTGATTACACCACGATGAATGATGTAATGATGATAGTAAAACAATACGGCTGTACTATTCAGCAGCAGGATGTTCAGTTGTTTTGTCACATGCAGGTGGGTATTCCTCAAAACAGGCTTAATGAGGTGTTGTTTAAATTAAAAGAGCTCAGGAGTGTAGATGTAAAAGAGAAAAAACAGCACCAGTGAAAACAACAACCCGGTGCTATTTAATTTATTTTAATCAGCGATGATATTGTAACATCCACTCGTACATATTCATATTGTCTTCTTTATATTTAGGATCAGTTGCTTTTGTCCACGCGTCATGCTTACCCGTTGGCCATATGGTCATTTTCGCTTTCGGATTAGGGTTGTACGCGTTGATCATGCGGATATAATCTTGAGTAAGTTTTACAGGTGCCCTGTCGTCGTCGTAGTTATGAAAAGCCCAAACCGGAAGGTTAGCCGATGATATTGCTTTTGCCTGTGCATCGGTGCATGTATTGCTTCCGCAGATAGGCGCAACCGCTGCTACGGAACGAGCGTATTTGGCTACATAATCCCATGCAATACCTCCACCAAGACTAAGGCCTGTAATGTAAATTCTTGTGGTGTCAATTCTGTATTTTGCTACCGCGTATTTTATCATTGAGTGCACGTCGTTAACGGTAGTCCAGCTTTTGGTCTGCGGCGAGAAAACTATAAACGAAAAATTTTTACCACCAACACTGAAATTGGGTGGAAAGGTTTTATTGTTAAGCAATTTTGGTACAGCATTCCGTAGTATCAATGGAAGATCGGTGGTGCCATTTCCCATTTCACCTGAGCCATGCAAAAAAATCAATAAAGGATATTTCTTTGTAGTAGAATCATATCTGGCCGGAAGCGCCCTGTAAAAACCAAAACAATTGTCGCTTACTTTTTCGCTTACAGCTACCTGAACAGGAGGAGCAGTTTCAACGATATCAACATCCGGTTTGGTACCGCTACCATCGTCGGCACCATCTGTAGTAATATCATTTTTTTGACAGGAAAATAACACTAACGAAATGCAGGAAAGGCATAACAACCTCAGGCTTGTTCTTTTCATGGATACAGATTTTATATTAAACGGTCTGTTATGCCGCTTTATTCAAATCTGGTGCCGGGATATGATAACAAATGTGAAAATTATTCTTCCATCTCTTTTTTAATTAAGTCTGAGATGGTTACAAGTATTTTATCAATGCGGTGGCTGTCCATATCGGCTATCTCGAATGTAAAGCCGCGCCATTCAAGTGTATCGCCTGTGTGAGGAATTCTTTCCAGTTGATGTAAGATAAAACCAGCGAGTGTATCAAAATCGTGTTCGCCCTCATGCATCCACTCCGTTTTTTCGAACGCACTTAAAAAATCGTAAAAAGGAATTTGCCCATCTACAAAATACGTCCCGTCTGCCCGTTCAATTATTTCATAATCCGCTACGTCTACCTGCGGAATTTCACCCACTATGGCTTCCAGAATATCATTAAGCGTAATCATGCCGAGTAATGAGCCATATTCATCAACCACAAAACAACAATGCACTTTGGTTTCTTTAAAACGTTCTAGCACCTGGTAGGCAGAATTGTTTTCCGGAACAAACAGTGCGGGCTGCATTATTTCTTTAAGAAGGGTAGTGTTTTCACGAACATACAGATCTTTTATTGCTACCACACCCTTTATACTGTCAATGTTATTATCGCAAACGGGATAAACCGAATGTGGTTCGGATATGACTTTTTCTTTAATTTTTTCTTCATCCTTTAAAAGATCAAACCACACTATATCATTTCTGTGGGTCATTAAAGAAGTAATGTTTCTATCACCCAAATGAAAAACTCTTTCTATAATTTCCTGTTCTGCTTCTTCTATAGTGCCCTGTTCAGTTCCTTCACTTATAATGGCTTTAATTTCTTCTTCTGTTACCTGCGTATCCTTTGCCTTTAGATTAAATAACTTTACTACCAGATGCGTGGATGTGCTTAGCAACCATACAAATGGGTAGGTAATTTTGCTTAGTATGCTCATTGGCCGGGCGGCCAGCTTGGCAATAGTTTCCGGGTTAGATAATCCAATGCGCTTGGGAACCAATTCGCCCAGTACTAATGTAAAATAAGTAATGATAATTACTATGATGGCAGTAGCAGTAACGTTCTCATAGGGATGAAGCCATTGAAATTGATTGAGATAAGCTACCAGCTTTGTTTTTAACGCTTCGCCTGAAAAAATACCAGTTAAAATACCAATGAGTGTGATGCCGATTTGAACTGTTGATAGAAAAGTGTCAGGACGTTCGGCCAGTTCAAGTGCATGCCTGGCTCTTTTATCACCTTTTACAGCCTGCGCTTCAAGCCTCGCTTTTCTGGAAGAAACCAGGGCAATTTCTGCCATTGAAAAAATGCCATTCAACAATATCAACCCCAGTATTATAAAAATTTCGAGCATATATAATGAAGTTAAGCTAAAGAAGCAAAACCAAATCGCTTATTAAAAACCCATGCGGTGCCTGCGCCTGCAATACATCCCAGTAATGCGCCGCAAAAAGTGTCAACAGGATAATGTACGCCTACGTATATCTGCGCATACGAAATAGCAAAAGCCCAAAAGAAAAATAGCCAACGCCACATTGCCGGAATAAATGGCAATGTTTGAAAAGCAAACATGGCTAAACCAAAATGATTGGAAGCGTGTGAAGAGGGAAAACTCAATTTGCCTCCGCAACTAACCAAAGATCTTACCGTATCCGCTAACAATGGATCAGCGCAAGGTCTTAACCTGCCCACCCAGGGTTTAATTACGGCAGCGCTTAGCATATCTGTAATGGCAAACGTAACTAAGAAGAAGGCGATCCATTTTAATCCCGTCCATTTAAAGTTCACCAGCATAAATATCAATACAAATAAATATAGCGGTGCCCAGGTATATTGATTGCGTAACAGCGGTAACAGCCAATCTAAAAAGTTGTTATGCCATTGTCCGTTTATTTTGGAAAAAAGCTTTATATCGTATTGTAAAATGCCCTTCATGCTTTTGATAATTTCACCGAAGGCAATATTGTTCTACGGAAAGTATAAGCAAAAACCGGTAAAATACACGAGAAGACATAGTTATTGGATCCGAGATGAACCGGCATGAAAGAATTAAATTGTTTTTGCAAATGTAGTACTTTCTTATTTCTTGGCTTAAATCTTGTTCCGCATCGGGTACAAGAGGTTTGTTTTAAAAATTTAAGCTAAGTTTGCATCCTCAAAAAAATAACTTGTATTGTGGCATTGATCAAGAGCATCTCAGGAATACGGGGCACTATAGGCGGTAAACCCGGGCTAACATTATCACCTTTGGATGTGGTAAAATTTACGGCAGCTTATGGTACATGGTTACTCGAAAAAACCGGTAATAATAAAGTAGTAATAGGCCGCGATGGAAGAATAAGCGGCGCCATGGTACGAGACCTTGTGGTTAATACACTTGTGGCGCTGGGTATTGATGTTATAGATCTTGGATTGAGCACTACGCCTACGGTAGAGATGGCGGTTACTATGGAAGGAGCGGGTGGCGGAATTATTTTAACTGCCAGTCATAACCCTAAAGAATGGAATGCCCTGAAATTGTTGAACAGCAAAGGGGAATTTATTTCGGGGCAGGATGGAAGTGAAGTGCTTAACCTGGCGGCAGCTGAAAGTTTTAATTTTGCTCCCGTTGATAAACTAGGCACCATAAAGGAGGATGACTCCTTTATCGCAAAACATATTGATGCTATTACTGCGCTTTCCGCTGTAGATATTTCCGCTATAACAAAAAGAAAATTTAAGATAGTTGTTGATGCTGTGAACAGCACGGGAGCATTATATGTGCCGGCTTTGTTAAAGACGCTCGGTGTAGAAGATGCCGATATTACTGTAATAAACGCTGAAGTAAATGGAAGGTTCGCCCACAATCCGGAACCGCTTCCCGAAAACCTGGTGGAACTAAGTACTGTGGTATGCAAGAAGGGAGCCGACCTCGGTATCGCGGTTGATCCTGATGTAGACAGGCTTTGTTTTGTTTGTGAAGATGGAAGTATGTTTGGCGAAGAATATACTTTGGTTGCCGTTGCTGATTATGTACTGAGTAAGCAACCTGGCAATACCGTTAGTAACATGTCGTCTACCCGTGCTTTAAAAGATGTTACACTAAAACACGGAGGAGAATATTATCCAAGCGCGGTAGGTGAAGTAAATGTAGTTACCCGTATGAAGGAAGTAAACGCGGTAATTGGTGGCGAAGGCAACGGTGGAATAATTTTACCTGAATTGCATTATGGTCGTGATGCTTTGGTTGGCATAGCATTATTTCTTACGCATCTTGCACATTCGCAAAAAAGCATCAAACAACTCAGGAGTACCTATCCTGATTACTTTATCAGCAAGAATAAACTGGAACTGGAAGAAGATGTAGACGTAAAAGGTGTTTTTGAAAAGATCAAAACCAAATATAAAAGCCATCCTGTAAATACAGAAGACGGATTGAAAATTGAGTTTGATAACGATTGGGTACACCTGCGTACCAGCAATACAGAACCCATTATACGCATTTACGCCGAAAGTAATTTTGAATCTACTGCTAATAATATTGCCTTGCGTTTAATGCGTGATATCAAGGAGCTGAAGTAGTATACACAATATCACTTCCCCGCGTGTTAATTTTTTAATTTTGGGTTGTGCAAAACAGAATATATTTTGATAATGCGGCTACAACTGTATTAGCCGAAGACGTGCTGAACGCGATGTTGCCGTATATGAAAGAAAAATTCGGTAACCCTTCTTCCATTTATTCTTATGGAAGAGAGAGCAGGCTGGCAATAGAAAACGCGAGAAAGAGCGTGGCAAAAGCGCTTAACGCACATCCTGCCGAAATTTTTTTTACCAGTGGTGGTACCGAAAGCTCCAACACAGCCATAGCCGCGGCAGTACGGGATCTTGAATGTACAAGAATTATCAGTTCGCCTATTGAACACCATGCGGTATTGCATACCGTAGAATACCTGCATAAAAGAAATGAAGCTGAATTGTTGTTTGTAAAGTTGTTGCCCGATGGTCATATTGATTTAGATGAACTGGAACATTTGTTACAAGGCAGCAGTGCAAAAACACTGGTTACACTTATGCACGCCAATAATGAAATTGGCAATATGATTGATCTTAATACAGTTGGAGCACTATGTGCGAAATATAATGCCATTTTTCACTCAGATACGGTACAAACTGTCGGTCACTATCCTTTTGACCTCCGCAATACACCTATCCATTTTATAACAGGCAGTGCGCATAAATTTCATGGTCCCAAAGGTGTGGGATTACTGTATATAAACGAAGATGTAAAGATTCACCCCTTAATGCATGGCGGTGCGCAGGAGCGCAACATGCGGGCCGGAACAGAAAACTTATACGGAATAGTTGGCTTTGCAAAGGCGCTTGAAATGGCCACAGTTAATTATATTGATGAGAGTGCTTATATAAAAACATTAAAGCACTATATGGCAGAAAAGCTAAAAGCAACTATTCCTGGAATTGAATTTAATGGCGATGCTTTTGGAAGAAGCCTGTACACTGTTTTAAATATAAACTTACCTCAATCTGAAAAAGCAGAAATGCTTTTGTTTAATCTTGATATCAATAATATATGTGCTTCAGGTGGAAGCGCCTGTACAAGCGGAGCGGTTCAGGGATCTCATGTTATAAGCGCCATACATACTGGAGCAGATAGTGTTGCTGTAAGGTTCTCCTTTTGCAAATTCAATACAAAAGAAGAAATAGATATTACAGTTGAAAAATTAAAGGAGTTGGTTTAGCGTTTACAGTCTATCCTTTGTCACTTCTTGTTGTATTGACATTCACTATTCACATTTTTCGTCTCATCTCACCCAACCCATTATTCTTTCTTCTTAAACCGGATAGCGCCGCTCGATCTTTCTGTTGAAGTAATATACACTTCATAACGCTTGCCTTCAATTGTAGCAACCATCAGCGCGGTGTTGGGTGGTATTGAACCCATGTTTTCGGCATACATCACCAATTCATTGTCTTCGCGGGATGGATCTAATTTGAGTTTTAAGCTAAGTGGTTTGTCTGTTAATTTCTGATTAGATAAAACCAACTGGTTATTGTAAAATACTGAAACAGTATCACCATCTATCTCTCCATTATCATACAGATCAACTTTAAATTCTTCATTAGAATTAACTTCAATAGTTTTTAAGATATTTTTTGTTCTTCTTTCAAAGCCTGGTACCGACATTTTTATTGCCTCCGGTTTATGCGATTTTGCTGTATCAACAATCTTTTCAGGGGTTTGCGCAACGGTTTGCTGATCTGGTATTATTGGCTTTCTGTTTTTATCTGTATTGGCTTTTGTTGAATTTTTAACTACCGGTTTGTTTGCGGGTTTTTGAACGGGCTTTGTAGCAGCCGGTGGGGTAGTTGTTCTGGGCTTTGTCCTAGGTGTTGTGTTAGCAATAGCTGGTGTGTTTTTTTGCACCGGCGTTGTATTCTTCTTAGCAGTAAGTGGCGCTGCCTTTGGCGGGCCAACCCTGGTAAGCTGTTTTCTTTCCAGTTCAGTGCTGCCTGCACCACAGCCACTGCTGGGTATATATCCTCTCCACCTGCCTACCAGTTTTTCAGTACTGCCCGTTTTTAAATAGGTAAGAATATGTGTTTGCAAACAATCGCTCCACCCGGGAGGGGTATTACCTTTTATTCTTTCTTCTTCATTTACCACTATTGATTTGTCGCCTGCATCGTATTTGCCTTCGAGCCTACATATAACGTAATACTTTTTTTCGGGATAGTTAAAGTAAGAATAAGAAAATCCGGTAACTTCTGAACCCTGTATTTCCAGTTCCAGCACATATTCTGTGTCACCTTCTTTTGCGACCACATTACCAACCGAATTAAATGAGCCACGCCATTGCCCGCTGAGCGTTTGACCAATGCCATATTGAAATCCGCACAAGAAAATCAGTCCTAACAAGCCTTTCATTGATTGTAACACTTTTATTTTACAAAAATAACCTCAATACTAAGGAAATCGCCGGAGGAAATGAAATCATACGCCAATAGTTCGTTAAATTTGCACTCCTTTTTTAGGATCAAGTATAAATATGATGAAGATAACTTTTCCTGATGGCGCTGTAAGAGAATATCAGCCTGGCGTTTCTGCAATGGATATTGCGAAGTCTATTAGTGAAGGATTAGCCAGAAAAGTGTTGGCTGCTTCTGTAAACGGACAAGTATGGGATGCTACGCGAGCAATACAAAACGATAGCACATTAAAATTGCTCACATGGGATGATAGCGAAGGGAAATCCACTTTCTGGCATTCCTCTGCTCACCTGATGGCTGAAGCGGTAGAAACAATTTTTCCAGGCGTTAAATTCTGGGTAGGTCCTGCTACACAAAATCCTCCGGGGTTTTATTACGACATGGATCTTGGCGACAGAAAAATTACAGAAGACGAATTGATTGCGCTTGAAAAGAAGATGAATGAACTGGCGAAGAAAAATAATCCTTATATAAGAAAGGATATAGCAAAAGCTGATGCCGTAAAATATTTCGCCGAAAAAGGAGATGAATATAAACTTGATTTATTGCAGAATCTTGAAGATGGCAATATTACCTTTTATTCACAAGGTGGATTTACAGACCTGTGCCGTGGACCACATATTCCGCAAACAGGTTTAATTAAAGCTATTAAGCTTACCAATATAGCAGGCGCGTACTGGAAGGGTGATGAAAAAAACAAACAGCTTACCAGGATATACGGTATTACTTTTCCTGCACAAAAAGAATTGGACGAATATCTTGTTTTGCTGGAAGAAGCAAAGAAAAGAGATCATCGCAAACTCGGGAAAGAACTGGGTATTTACACCATGGATGATGATGTGGGTCAGGGGTTGATACTTTGGATGCCCAATGGAACTATATTAATTGAAGAATTAGAAAAACTGGCAAAGGAAACCGAAGGCGCAGCAGGATATAAAAGAGTGGTTACTCCGCATATTGCCAAGGAAAGCATGTACATCACCAGTGGACATCTGCCATATTATGCAGACAGTATGTACCCACCCATGGAATTAGATGGCGAAAAGTATTATCTCAAGTCCATGAACTGCCCGCATCATCATAAAATATTTGCGGCAACACCTAAAAGTTATCGCGATTTACCTTACCGCATAGCGGAATACGGTACGGTTTACCGTTATGAACAAAGCGGTGAATTATTTGGGTTGATGCGCGTGCGTTGCCTGCACATGAATGATGCACATATTTACTGCACCCGTGAACAGTTTGCCAGTGAATTCAGAGCCGTAAATGATATGTACCAGAAGTATTTTAAAATCTTCGGTATTGAAAAATATATCATGCGCCTGAGCCTCCACTCACCTGAAAAGCTCGGGAAAAAATATGTGAACGAGCCTGAATTGTGGAAAGAAACCGAAGAAATGGTTCGGCAGGTGTTGATTGAATCCAACATTCCTTATGTTGAGGTGCAGGACGAAGCGGCTTTTTATGGCCCTAAAATTGATGTGCAGATATACAGTGTAATCGGAAGAGAGTTTACCCTTGCAACAAACCAGGTTGATTTTTCACAGGGACGGAGTTTTAAACTGGAATATACCTCCGCTGATAATCAAACAGAAACACCGTTGATTATTCATAGGGCTCCGCTGGGTACACATGAAAGATTTATAGGGTTTTTACTGGAACATTATGCGGGTAAATTTCCTTTATGGCTTGCGCCTTTACAGGTAAAGATTTTACCTATTAGCGACAAGTTTATGGATTACGCACAAAATGTTTTAGAATCATTGAAAAATGAGGATATTCGTGCAGAAATAGACAGCAGACCTGAAAAGATTGGCAGAAAAATCCGGGACACAGAAATAGCCAAAGTGCCTTATATGCTGGTAATAGGGGAGAAAGAAGTGAATGAAGGATTAGTATCATTGAGGCGCCAGGGCAAAGGTGATCTTGGATCAAAGCCTGTTAAGGATTTTATAGCGGATATTACAGCAGAGATAAAAAACCGGACAGCAGAATAAACGCATCAGAAGATCATTGCTTTTAATACAATATCACATTTTTAAACCTAACTTAGTAACAATTAAAACCTCCATAACAAGGAGTATAACTTTAAAAACTGTAAATGGCATTTCCACCACGACCTCAATTTCCAAGGGGGAGCTTTAATCCCCGGTTTAAAAAAGAACAACAACAGGAGCATCGCACCAACCACATGATAAGAGTGCCACAGGTAAGACTGGTAGGCGATAATATAGAGGTAGGTGTGTATTCAATTCAGGATGCACTTAAGCTTGCCAATGAGCAGGCGCTTGATCTTGTAGAAATTTCTCCCAATGCAGATCCGCCTGTTTGCAAAATTATTGACTATAATAAATTCCTTTACGAGAAGAAGAAGAAGGAAAAGGAGATGAAGGCAAACTCTAAAGTATCGGAAGTAAAAGAAATACGGTTTACTCCTAATACAGATGATCATGACTTCAACTTTAAAGCCAAGCATGCTGAAGATTTTTTAAAAGATGGCAATAAAGTAAAAGCATATGTGCAGTTTAAAGGACGTGCTATTATGTTTAAGGAAAGAGGAGAATTGTTACTGTTGAAGTTTGCCGAACGTCTTGCAGAAATTGGCGCACCTGAAGGGCTGCCTAAATTGGAAGGGAAGCGCATGTTGATCATATTCGCCCCCAAAAGTCAGAAGAAGAAAAAATAATGTGAGGCTGAACGCGAAACGTAAGACGATAAATGCGAAAGATTACGCGACAAACAGTAAAAGGTTAGATTAAATGTAAAAATCTCACGTCTGCCGTTTCTCTTCTTACGTTGTAACAATAGCAGATCGTTATCAACAATAATAACTACTTCATTTTAATAGTGCCTGTAAGTTTAACGAATGTCAAAAAAACTTACAGGTTTTTTTATGCACTTACCGCACAAAATAAACATTAACCATATTTAACGTGCCTTCCCTTACAACGTAAACCAGTTCCATCTACTTTTGATGCGGCTTTAGTAAGCTGTCGTTAATTATTTCAGCATGAAACCCGGAGTTGTACTTCTACCATTATTTTTTTTATTTTTTTCTTTTTCATATGCGCAAACTGCTCGTACGGTTAAAGGTAAGGTGTACGATAGCAGTCACGTTGCATTGCGTGGAGCTACTGTAATGCTGTTTGAGCAAGGTGAAAAAGATACCCTGAAAACAGTTACCGATAAAGAAGGGCAATTTGTATTTGGGAATGTTAGTACTAATGTATTCAAACTTAAAATTACGAATGTGGGCATGGAAGATGTGGTGCAGGATTTTGAATTTGAAGAAAGCAAAATGGATTTAAATACGGGTAGCATCACTATGGTGCCTTCTATTAAAACCTTACAGGAAATAATTATAGCGCCACCACCCATATTGATTAAGGAAGATACCGTAGAGTTTAAAGCTGATTCTTTTAAAGTGAGACCAAACTCATCAGTAGAAGACCTGCTGAAAAAACT
>JBGALP010000099.1:0-16890 GCA_044223805.1 Agriterribacter sp. | reverse complement strand
AAATCGCTGAAAAAAAAAGCCAAAATTTGTTTCTAACATTTTTATCCAAAAACTTAACTTTCATTTCCTTAACTTTTATAAAAATAATCATTGGGTTCTTTTCCAGAACCTTCAATAAAATCAGAGTTATTTAATGCATCCCGAATTGAATCTTTATTCATCGGAATATGCAAAATGGGAACCTTGTGTTTAGAATCTCTAAAGGTTGGTAATTTATCCCATAGATTTTTGACTGAACTGTTTAAACTATTTTTGTCATTTGTAAGCAATGCTTCTTTTGTTTTTAATTCGGGATAAATGACTATTACAGGAAGATTAAGAGTGTTTATGCCGTAGTCAATTTCTTCTCTTAATGCTCTTGAATTAGAGGTGTTCTTACTGAGAAATAGAATAATGTTTTTAGAGTTTCTTAATCTTTCTCGAAGTCTTGGTTTAAGTGTGGTTTCCCAATCACTGTTATCCCTAACATTATAAGTTGTGTCGTGAGCATTATTAAATGGGAAAGAGCGGTCTGAACCTTTCCATGCTTTCAACATGTTATAATAACAAAAGTCTTCCGTTGCGTGAGCGCCCAAAGAAGATTCATTGAAAGGTTCAGTGACATAAAATGCCGAATAGTTGTATGTTTTACTCATAAGCTTTTTATTAAGGTTATTTTTTTATTAGCGGCTGTCTGCCAAGCCATTGCCTATAACTCTTGCATAAGCGCTATTCCTGCTAAATTTTAAATATTTACAGGCGCTTATAATTGCTTTAAACGTTTATATAATCACCACTACAAAAGGTAACGGGTTTAGGCAAGTCAGAAGACAATTGGAGGATTGAATAGACTAAATGTAAAATTATTTTTCAGAAATAATAACGGGAAGGCATACTATTTTTTTGATAAGTAGAAGTATGTATTTAAAATGACTTCAAGTGCAGGTTGTATCATTGCCCGTGACTGATTACTTCCTTCAGAAATTTTTCGCCACTTAAATTCCGTTGTATAGTAAACTCCAGCCAGGCTTTTGCTTATTCTATGCCCTTAACATCGAATCTGCCATCAGTCACTTTTATGGTTGCGCCTGTATTAGGATCCCTGGCGGTGAAAAAGAACGTGCCTGAATAAATTCGATTTACATTGTCACAACGGGTAATCGTTAACTCTCCCACGTACAAGCTATCTGTAACATACCAACCTGGGGTACCTCTTCTAATTTCACACACACCTCTGTTAGGGTTGTCAGCGTGCAATGGGTACACTCCCGTACTTGTAATATAAGGATTCTCCAACCCAATGCTTTCATCTGTTTCCTGGTTTTCAGCATGAACACTAAAGTCGTATTGCTCATTGTTCCTGGCTGAAAGAACATTTGGAGTGCCGCTGAATAATCCGCCCACGTGCAGCGGTTTAAATATTCTTCCATTAATCTTACAGGAAAATGTATTTTCCCCTTCCTGCGTAGCTTTTGTGAGTTTGTCTTTATTGCAACTTAAAGCAATAAATAGTACGCCTGAAACAAGCAATGCATAAAGTGTACTTTTCATGAGGCTAGTTTTACGTAATAAAAAACAAGGTTGACACGTAACGAATATGACATGGCATACACGTTGTGATAAATTTAATAAAACTTATTTGTATGCCATCCTTTATCATGTAGCCGGGTACATTCCAAAACGTCGCAGGCGGTTTTCCACCTGCCGGAAATATATGAAGGTTCGAGGGAAGATGTAGCAGCTACGCGGCTATCTATTTTTTAATGTAAAAATTCGCTCTTACCTGTACCGAACTGTTGTCCAAACCAAATCCAGGTGTTTGGGTAACAGAAGCCTTGGTAAAATATACAACACCTAGTTCTATCCTATGAAAATCAACACCCGTACTGAAACAGCCATTCACCCAGAATTTTTGCAAACTCTTCATATAGTTATTATCGGTAACCTCTGAATTAGTTGAACTTTTTCTAATGGCATATTGTTCGTTGAGTGGGTAGGTAGAGAAGTTTAATCCTGGTCCAGCGCTGATATACCATTTCAGATTTTTTTGATTGTATATATTATATAGCACTTGCGGTTCAAAAACCACGTTTGTTTGTTTGAATCTAAAATAATATTCCTCTGTGTATTGTTGGAAATCTTTGAACACGTAGGCATTAGTTTTGTAGCGGGTAACATGCATTTGCAAACGTAACCTTAGCCTTCCCACAATGGGATTAAATGCATAATCAGCTCCGGCATCTACAACGGGAAAAGTAAACGGTCCAGAAGTCAACCCTGCAAAACGATTGTCACCGTGCATTTTAAGATTATTTTGACCTATGCCACCACCCACAAAAACTCTAAATCTTGATTGTCCTTTTACAGAAGTTGGTTTTACTATCTCTTTTTTAATACCCCCGTTTAATTTCAAACAAATATTTTCAATAGCGCCGTTATTATATCCCGAGCTATTTACCTGATTAAACATGTTGATATCGCCCGAGAGATATTTTGAAACCAGCCTATTTAATAATGTACGATACTGTTTCTCTTCTTTCACTTGTCCGTTTTGCATGTATGTACTGTTAAGCAATTCAACAGGTGTTGTGGCATCGTGTTCCAGAATATAGAAGCGGCGCTTCAATTCATCTCTATAAGAGAATAAGGTGACATTGCTCCCTTGCTGCAACATCTTTAAAAAAACTGTTCTTACAGTAGACGAAGTATCTTTTACACTAAAATTGGAGAGGGATTCATTATCAAGACTAACACCTACGGTAAAACGCTGGTAAAGCCCCATACCGTTATATTCAAAATAAATGATTTCATTAGTGCTGTAGCGAACACCAGCCTCATTGAGGTTTTTAGTAAACAAAACAGATATTGGGTTAGTGTACCATTCTTTATATTCAAGGTAACCCCTTGCGGTATCTCCATTGTTTAATACCACAAATCCATCTTTAAATTTTTTTTGAGTAAAGCCAGCAAATGAAATAAGAGAAAGCATCAGAACAAGGCAATTCGACTTTATGGACATAAGGTGAAGGTTAGATTTAAACGAAAATAAATGATTTGTTTTGAACTAAAAACAACTAAAAATAATTGCCGCATATCAGACCATGTCAATAATATTTATTGTCTACAATTTTATCATTACGCTTCCGGCAGCCATATCATGAATTGCCCGGCGCTTTGGATTGCTATTGATGGTTAAAAAGGAAATCCAACCTAAAAAACATTTCAATGCATACCGTACTACTGCCTGAAATATATTTATGCGTTTTGTAGTATTGCCGGATTGTTTAACCCTGATTCCTTTTATGTAGTTTCCTACGGTACAACCAAATGCTGTACAAAAAGGTTCATATATCAGCCATACGCCCAAAAACATAGTTATTCTTATCCAATCGGGCGGATCCTGCATTTTATCCAGGATAGATGCAAAAGCGAACATTAAACTAATGATAAGAAGCGTATCAATAAACGTAGATTGAATTCTGTCTGTGAGTTCGGGGTATTTTTCTGTCATAAGTTCTGTGGGTTTTGGTTTAAAGTATTTGAGCCAGCTATTTCTTTAGCTGCCAAAGTTTACTACGCTAAAGGATATAATTAAAAATCCTGTAATTAAAATAATAAAATAAACAGCCTTTATAATATCATCAAGCACCCTGCCCTCTTTTAAAATAAGTTTTCTAAAGTTCTCAGAAATTAAGGTTAAGATGGCAGTTGCTAAAACCAATCCTAAAGCCATCCTTACTCCGTTACCAATCGGCATTCCCTTCTTATGGTCGCTGAGAAAGAAAGGCAAAAAATCTGATAAAAAGAGGAGATTCCATAGCACAACAAAAAGAATTGCAAAAGATTTCTTGAGTGGAAAACTACCTTGCTGTTGCAGTTTTACTATATCTGCCTCCGAAAAATTAATACGGCTGTTTTGATTGCTGAGAAAGCCAACCCTCCTGATTTCGTTTATTACAAAAGTTGGATCTCTGAAGGTCAAGAAAAGAACTTTTGCACTGTATGTCTCAACACGATGGTTAATTTTGATGCCTTTCCGAAACCCCGGAAAGGTTCTATAGGTCTCAATTGAAATAACGTCTTTTGGTTGAAATACAAGATTGCCCACAATTGAAGCATTAATCTTCAAAATATTTGCATCGACATACAAGTTGACAAACGGGTAAGTAGCATGCGCATTTCCTATTATTACTCCTCCTGTTATAGTAAAGCTCTCATTCATTTGAATGTGCAAATATTTTTTGTAAGTACAGTTGTTTTATAATCCACTTTGTTTATAATCATTTCACTCCTGCTGTTACCAACATTTCTTGAATATCAGCAAACCTTTTCTTCACTCGCAAATGCAACCCAGACAATCACAATAGTATAGTAATAAGTCAACCCCAAAAACCAGAGAAAATAAAGGGAATAAACCGGGGTCGTTCCGTCCAGAGTATTTTCTCATTTTCATCCTTTATGCTTTCGAACGATGGAAGTAAGTTTTTGTCTAAAGGGAATGTCATAGATTATTAAATGTGTCAATAATATTGTTTGCCGTAGCTGTAACCGATGCTCAATACATAAACTGCCTCAAATTAAGTATATGAATACAACAAAACGTTTATTGAACGTAGTATTTATTTGGTAACAATAAGCCGCCAAACAATAATACTTCCTGCAATATCACTTAAATCGCATATCAATTTTTACTTCTCCCTAAATGCGTTTTTCAGTATCTTACTAAACCTAAATCACTTTACATGGCACAACAAAGAAAAATTACGTTACAGGAGTCGGAGATTCCGACCCATTGGTACAATATTATGGCCGATATGCCTAATAAACCCTTGCCACCATTACATCCGGGTACGCATCAACCCATTGGCCCGGAAGACCTTGCGCCTTTATTTCCTATGGAACTGATTAAACAGGAAGTAAGTGCAGAGAAGTGGATAGAAATACCTGAAGAAGTACGGGACATATATTCCATTTGGCGACCCACTCCTATGTACCGTGCATACGGACTGGAAAAGGCGCTTGGTACAAAATCGAAGATCTATTATAAATATGAAGGTGTTAGTCCTGCCGGCTCACACAAACCGAATACTGCTGTTCCGCAGGCATATTATAATATGAAAGAAGGTGTAAAGAAAATTTCTACAGAAACCGGTGCAGGGCAATGGGGAAGTGCATTAAGTTTCGCCTGTAAGCTGTTCGGCATATCATGCGAAGTGTTTATGGTTAAAGTAAGTTACGAAGGCAAGCCTTATCGTAAAATAATGATGAATACATGGGGCGGCACAGTTCATTCATCCCCAAGTACTTTAACCAACGCGGGCAAAACAGTATTGGCAAAAGATCCCAATTCGCCCGGCAGTTTGGGTATAGCCATTTCAGAAGCAGTGGAAGTAGCCGCCATGAATGAGGATACAAAATATTCATTAGGCAGTGTACTGAATCACGTGCTGATGCACCAAACCATAATAGGATTGGAAGCGCTTACACAAATGGAAAAAGCGGGTGATTATCCTGATATAGTAATAGCGCCTTTTGGCGGTGGATCAAACTTCGCCGGCATTACATTTCCTTTTTTACAACACAATCTTACAGGTGGTAAAAAAATAAGAGCGATTGCAGTAGAACCCACGTCGTGTCCTAAACTCACCCGTGGTGAATTCCGCTACGATTTTGGGGATACAGTAGGCATGACGCCTTTGATACCCATGTACACACTTGGGCATAATTTTATTCCTTCGCCTATTCATGCGGGTGGTCTGCGGTATCATGGTGCCGGTGCCATTGTAAGCCAGTTATTAAAAGATGGCATTATTGAAGCTGATGCCATCAATCAAAATGAATGTTTTGAAGCAGGTTTAGTTTTTTCAGGTGCAGAAGGTATTATTCCCGCACCCGAAGCCACGCACGCTATCGCGGAAGTTATCCGCCAGGCTAAGCAGGCTGATGAAGAAGGTGTTTCCAAAACGATTTTATTTAACCTGTGCGGGCATGGTCATTTTGATTTAAGCGCTTATGAAAATTATCTTTCAGGCAAGCTGGTTGATTATGAAGTATCCAGGGAAGATATTAATGCTTCTCTCGCGGAATTGAGCACACCAACAATCTGATACTCTCCTCTACATAACAAGGCTTTACACGCGGGTAACATCCAACGTTACCCGCATTTTTTTGCATTCTAAAAGGGTTGCTAACCAGCATGCAGCATTTCACTAAGTACAGCCTGTTTACCAAATAATAAATATAATGGCAAGTTGCTCGCTATTTTAGCCAGTAGCTAAAAACAATTCCTAATATTGCGTCCTAAACTAAAACCCTGTTATGAAAAGATTATTGGTTGCTTTAACTTTTATTACCCTTGTACAAAGCGCTTCATCTCAAACCTTCCTGCATGGTGCAGGCGTTGGTTTCAATTACTCTCATCCTAAGTCTGGACTGGTAGATTCAAAAGTTTATTTCACGCTGCATTATTATCCGCAGGTAACTTTTGTAGAAAATGAATCATTTTCTGTTTCTGCAGGCATTCCTTTAACCGTTGGACTTACAGGAACTTTTAATGCCAGTTACTCAAGCCGGGGAGATTCATATGAAGAGAATACATTATTTACTTTGGTGCAGATTCCGCTGATGGTAAATTTTAATGGTGGCGCGGGATCTACCAAAGAAAATGAACAAAGGTTTGGCTATTTTTTGGGCGGTGGTTTTGGATATCATTCTACAGGCATAGACGATGTAATGCTGACTGATGAATTTGGTAATGACATCGGAACCAAAAAAGTATATTCAAAAGGATTTGGTCCGGCAGCAAATGCAGGTGTACGGTTTGCAGTAGGTTCTCATCAAAAAACAATTGAAATAAGAGCTTCTTTTATGCAGGGGCTTAAAGACTACAAGCCTGGTATGTTTGGGTTGAATGCGGCATTTAATTTCTAAGCTGCTCTATTAACTACTATAATTTACGGCTGATTCAGGTTTATTTGGGTCAGCCGTTTTTATGTACTTTATTGACCAAATAAAAAAGGCTATCGTAAAGACGGCCTTCGTGACATTGCTGGGATATACGATGGTGATTCGAACTTTACATAGCTTGTTGTTCCTTTATTTTCACAACCTGATTTTCAATGTTAAGGATTCAGAAAAAAAACAATTGGCAAGATTAATAGGCAATTGAGAATTTTTACATGCGATAAAATAAGGAGAAAAATTCTTGTTATTCCAATTGAACATTCTAATTATAAATCAGGCAATGAAATTTTTAATAAGCTCTTGGGGAGATCTTATTTTAAGCCGGAGATTTAAAATCAACTTACGAAAAATGTATTTATGTTGGAATAGTTGCTCATAATCAGCAGTAGCTTAATTCAGGAACATATGAAGGTACAGCGGGAAAATCTAAAGTCACTTATTTCTAAACTGTACAAATATTCTTCTACATCAGCAGCATGATTTTTTAAATAACCGTCATGCTTTGCATAGCTGTTTAACCGATAGCATAAAGGAATTTTGCAGAAAATCTTTCATATGGATTTTCCAATGTTTCATCTCGATTGGCTAAACGATCGGTTTTTGATTGCACTTATAGCCATACTACACGTTTTCATAAATCACGGGCTGGCAGTAGGGTTTATTCCTTACATCACCAGGCTGGAAGCTCAGGGCGTATTGAATAGCAGTCATGATCAAATTACTGATAAAGCCTGGGATGATATGGTATATAAAATGATGAAAGTAGGTTTTATCATTACTACTACATTGGGTGCGATGACAGGTGTGGGTATATGGATTGCTGTATCTGTAGTAAGCCCTTCTTCGATTGCCAGTTTAATTAAAGTGTTTTACTGGGCATGGTTTACGGAATGGCTTGTATTTGTAACTGAAGTGGTTTTAATTCTTATTTATTTTCTTACCTGGAAAAACTCGAATAAATCGTTAAAAGCAAAAATTCGTCATATACGGTTTGGCTGGGTGCTCTCTATTTTCTCCTGGATCACTATGGCCATTATTGTTTCCATTCTCAGTTTTATGATGGATCCCGGTAACTGGAAAACGCATCATAGTTTACTCAATGGATTTAGCAATCCTATTTACCTGCCGCAACTATTGTTTCGGACACCAACAGCTATGCTTGTAGGGGGTGTATTTGGGTATTTGCTCACAACGATTTTTACCAAAAAGAATACCGAAATAAGAGCAAAAGCTGTAAAGCAATCTTCACTGTGGATTTTGATATGGGCTCCCCTTTCTTTGCTTGGAGCTGTAAATTATTACAAAGCCATGCCTGCTGCAATGAAGGAAAATATGAGTACGGCAGTGAGTACACTTGAATTTGCACAATACTATGATTTGCTTAAATGGATCATTATCGGCGCTATATCAACAGTATTAATCGTTGCTGTTTGGGGTGTTTGGAAACCGCGTAAAGTTGGTTTTATGATGGTACTGTTTCCCTGCTTAATGGCTTTCAGTTTTTTGGGCATTTTTGAAAGAGTTAGAGAATTTATCAGGAAGCCGTATGTAATTGGCGGGTATATGTACAGTAATCTTTTGCGGGAAGAAGATTATCCTTTATATAAAAGAGATGGTGTGTTAGCGTACGCCACCTATAATTCAACACCTGAAATAACTGAAAATAATAAAATTGAGGCTGGAAGAAATGTGTTTATACTCACCTGCAGCCGGTGTCACACCACCCGCGGCATCAATTCCATTGTTGGTGTATTTGAAAATCTATATGGCAAAGACAAACCTTTTGAAGAAGCAGCTATAGCGCAGTTCACTAAAAATATGCATAATGGCAGAACATTTATGCCTGAATTTCCGGGTACACAAAAAGAACTGGATGCCTTGGCAGCATATATTAAAGATATACAGCAAACCGGTAATGTTATTGAAGGCGCGCAAAATGAAGGTGTTGCCATAAACCCACAACAAAGCGTAAGCGCAGTTGTAAAAATGATGCAGGAAAGGCAACTGAAAAAAACGGACAGCGTTGCCGCTGCATCTACAGCCAAACATCCATAACCCCCATATTCACACTATACTCATTATGTTTCAAATACTCCAGGTCAACACACCCGTTCCAAGAGATATACCACTTGATCTGCCACTACCGGAGTGGTTATTGGTAACACTACTCATCTTTTCTTTTTTGCTGCATATTATTTTTGTAAACCTTATGCTGGGGGGCACGGTGCTTACCTTGTGGTGCCAGGTTAAGGGGTTAAAGGATAAAGATTACCACAACCTGGCGCACGAAATTGCCAGAACGATTACCGTAAATAAAAGCCTGGCTGTTGTGCTGGGGGTTGCACCACTGTTAAGCATCAGCACATTATATGCACTTTACTTTTATTCAGCTACTTCACTTACCGGCGGTATGTGGATAGCCATTATACCATTGGTAACGGTAGCTTTTTTACTCACCTATCTTAATAAGTACACCTGGCATAAACTGGATACGAATAAGCCTTTGAGCATCGCTATTATTGCTACAGCTACCGCGCTATTTCTTTTTATTCCGCTTATATTCCTGGTTAATGTAAACCTTATGCTCTTTCCCGAAAAATGGGGAACAGTAAAAGGCTTCTTCAGCGCGCTATTACTGCCAAACGTTTTTCCAAGATACCTGCATTTTATTTTTGCGTCGTTAGCTGTTACGGGGTTATTCCTTTTTTGGTATATGGGTAGAAAAAGCTATCCCTTTGAACAATACTTTGAAAAGCTTACCCGCTACGATGTAAAGAAGAAAGCCTACTCATTAACCCTTGCGGCATCTGTAGCACAGTTTATTATGGGTCCCCTTGTATTGCTTACATTGCCCACCAAAGGATTCGACACAAGACTTATTCTGATCATTTTAAGCGGAGCCGCAATAGCTTTGCCTGCCATGTGGTGGATCTGGAAAGCCATAACCGGCGATCCTGATAAAATAGATAACCATTACTGGAAAGTTGTTGCGGCCTTAAGTGTTACGGTAATATTTATGGGTAGCGGGCGACATGTATATAGAGCAAATGCCTTAGCGCCTCATCAAAAACTGGTAGCAGCAAACACCGCTTCTTTTGAAAGACTTTCAAAAGAAGCGAGAGAAAATCCGGTAAGGGAAAGTGAAAAAGCGCTAATTGCAGACAGCACTACAATTGGCCACGCCAAAGGAGCCGCTCTGTTTCAGCAAAATTGTAGTGGCTGCCACAAAGAAAAAGAAAAATTAGTTGGCCCGCCTGTTACAGAAATGGCAAGCATTTATGCGAACAATACAAACGCTTTAAAAAAATGGATTAAAGCGCCTGGCAAAAAGAGACCAGATTATCCTCAAATGCCTGCTTTTGCACAATTAGGAGATGATGCCATTAACAATATAGCCGACTACGTTTTGTCAATAAAATAATCCTGTTATATGAACGAATATTATTTCGTACTGATTTTTATAATACTGATTGCCGTCATTGCGGTACAGCTTATAAAGCTTAATACTAATGTGCTTAAAATAAAAAAAAGCGAACACCTCCTGCTGCAAAAAATAAAGGAAGATGAAAACTGGGAGTTTATTAAAGGACTTTATTGAAAAAACAAAAGACATTTCGTAATTTTTTTTCGCTTAATGTATACGCCAGAATTTGGTGGTGATATATCTAATATCCATTTTGTATCCAGTCGCTTTTTACTAAATCATTTATCCGATTTCGTAAATCATTTCAACATTATTACCCATAATTTCATAGTCTTTTAATGCATAAGAATACCTGCCGAAATGTTTTGATTAAAATTATTAGTTATGAAAGGTAATTACCATTCAAACCGAAGGAAGTTCATTAAACAATCAGCCGCCGCAGGATTAGCTACGGCCTTTTCTGTTCCGACCTTATCATCTTTTGTTAGCGGAAATAATAACGCAAACTTTAAAGAATATAGAAGCGATATCAATTTTCAGCAGCAACCGCTGGGTTATGCGTCGCACTAACCATGGAAATTCATTACACCAAACACGCAGCAGGTTATGCAAAAAATCTTGCAGAAGCTACAGCCGAGGAAAATGTAAATACCTCATCAATAACAATTGAAAAGCTATTGTCAGGCATTTCAAAATATTCTGTCAAAATGAGGAATAATGCAGGGGGGCATTTTAATCACGAGCTTTTCTGGAAAACCATTAAAGCCCCGGCAGATGGTAACAAACCCTCTGCAACATTTGCATCTTTAATAGAAAAAGATTTTAATTCTTTCGATGCTTTTAAAACACAGTTCAGCGATGGGGCAAAAGCAAGGTTTGGGAGCGGATGGGCCTGGCTGGTATTAACCGGAGATAAGAAACTTGTTGTAACCTCGACGCCAAACCAGGACAATCCCTTAATGGATATTGCTGAGGTAAAAGGTTTCCCCATACTCGGTCTGGATGTTTGGGAACATGCTTATTATTTGAAATACCAAAACAAGCGCCCTGATTACATCAATGCCTGGTGGAACGCCGTTAATTGGGATTATGTAGAGAAAAGATGGTCAGTACGTTGATATCGTAATTACTGATCACTTCATTAAATATTACCAAGGCTGTATCGTAATTACGATACAGCCTTTTATTTCACATACTTTTTATTAGTGTGAACCATTTGGGGGGATTGCTGTTTACGCACTCAGCAAAATACTTGTTAACAGCCGGGCAAGCATCACTAAAAGGCATATTACAAAGAGCATTAAGGACGCTTTGTTAATCATATGCATCACAGCTATCATCCTGGTATTTGCAGGTACTTTATCGGTTTTGCCGGGAAAAAGATATGCCGCCAGCAGTTCTTTTAATCTCATGTTTTTAGTTTTTGGGTTTTACGTAAGCTGTGGGGTTATCAATAAACATCTTTCTACATTCGTCGCTGCAAAAGCCATATATCTTCTGCGCATATAGTGTAGTATCTTTTACGAGATGTGCTACCGGCATGCCACACACAGGATCTTTTTTTTCGTCAAGCACTACCTCAAGCGCCGGCTTCTGTGGTTCGGCATGGCTATGCGCAGGTACCGGGGCTGTCTCTGCATTTGACGCCTGGGGTTGGGAACAGTTGGTAAGCGCCGTAATTGTAATAACCAAGATGGCTACCCTTATTGATCTTATCATAAAAATTTTATTGGTTTTAGTGATTACAAAATATGTTATGCGTACTAAGCGAACAGTCGGACAATATCCTTATAAAACAGAAACACCATTAAACCTATCAACAATAATATGATCAGCCGGATCATCAGGATGGTTTTCTTTAACCGGGGCTTATGTTTTATGTTGAAGTTTTCTGTTTCCATGATTGTTGATTAATTAATGTAAACAGGTTTAATAATAATCAGTTTGTCTTTTATAATTTTTACTGTTCCGTTAACCGTTTGTATTCTCACCACGGTAGGTTTTGTTTTTTGTTTCATATTGTTAATTGTTGTTTTTTCTGAAATATTCCGGTGTAACACCCGTGCTTTTTTTAAAAAAGGTGATGAAGTAAGAAGGGCTCTCAAAACCAATCTCGTAGCCAATTTCTGCAACGGTGAGCGATGTAAACCGAAGTAGCCGTTGGGCCTCTATCACCGTTCTGTTGCGTATGATTTCTCCGCCCGTTTTACCCATGCCGGACTGGCATAGCTTATTAAGATAATTGGTAGTAATATGCAATTGTTCGGCATAAAACGATGGTGTTTTATGCTTCAGGTAATTTTCCTCTACTAACTGTTCAAATTGAATGAGTTTTTCTTCCTTAACACCTATTCTTTTAGAATGGGCATAATAACCGGGTTGCCTGTTTAAATCGTGCAACAAAATGTTGAGATAGGAGCGCAACACATTTTCAGCATCTTCCTGGTTGCCGTTGAACTCCTCAATCATTAACGCGCATATATTGCTCCATTTATGATTTTGTTGCTCCGTAAAATACTGGCAATGACCCGCATTCTCCTTTAAAAAAGAAAACCGGTGTAATACATTGTTGTTATACCGCAACGAAAAAAAAGATTCGGTAAAGCATACCATATATCCACTGGCATGCCCGTTTAGCTCAACGCTGAATACACTGTTGGGTCTTATACAGATCATCCTGCACTGATCAAGAAATATTTCCCTGTTATCAATTACAAGTACCCCCTTGGCCTGCTGCATATACAGCATCATATAAAATTCCTGGCGATGTGGCTTTTGCAAAAAAGGATATGCATCCGCTATTTGTTCTAAACTACCGATCCAGAACGAGGGGCAATCTGTGCTAAAAACGCTGACAGTGTAAACAGGTATATGTTCCGTTTTTATACCCATTTAACTTGAAGTTGTTTAACACGATGTTGAAATGTGATGATTAAACAACAGGTGAAGGCGGATGAAATATGGAAGCCGGGTAAGCTTGCGGTATACAGGAAATACTTAAAGTAGCGCTGTAAGAAATGGATGCCCGCGCTACTTGTTTATCCCGCAGGTATGTTATATCCGTTTTGTAAAAAAAAGTACCTTCTTTTAGTTTCAGCTCGGGAAGCTTTTGCTTTTGTTCTTCATCAGCGTTTATGCTTTTCTGCAGCACACAGGAACCTTTACAAACGGGTATTGCATCAAACCGGTTAATACAGATATTGGCAGCTATATAGCTTTTATTTAACTGAAAGGAAAGCAGTATCCACAACTGGCTGTTGGTTTGCAACAACAGCGCTATTAATAACGTTATGGAAATAATTCTTTTCAATGGTGTACAAAAATAGTTCAAAATTGCTCTTTCAGCAATGAATGTATGTCATTTATTAATCGGCTTTTTTCTTCTTGTTGCATGGAGTTGTATACGCCCCGTATATGGCGTTGTTTATCTATCAGCAAAATGCCGCCACTATGCGTAAAACCTCCGGGAGCTGTACTGTCTGGGAAAGCTGCTGAAAAATAAGAATGCTCGGCAAGTTGCGTTACACTATCCTGAGTGCCGGTTACAAAATGCCAGCGGGAAGTTGATACATTTAAGTTGTCTGCGTATATCTTTAATGCTGCTATACTATCTCTTTCAGGATCTATACTGTGCGACAAAAATGATACCCGGTCATCATTTTCAAAAACCTGGTAAGCGGCATGCATCATATCCGTCATACGGGGGCAAATGGTAGGGCACGACAGAAATATGAAATCTGCTACATAAATTTTATTCGCAAATGTACTGTTTGATATCGCGTTACCATCCTGATCTGTAAAAGAAAAATCCGCTATCTGCGGGTATGTGGTGTCGCTTCCGAGAATTGCTGCTTCACCTAATACAGGCAGTTTTTTTTCGGTACGCGTGCATGAATAAACGCCCGCTAATAATACAATTACAATATAAAATAGTTTTGACAACGTCATTTTGCTAAGTGGTGTAAAGATAGGTCAGATCAAAAGCATAGCATATAAGCCCTGATATTTTCCGAATTTATTTCCGTGCCAGGTAAACGGCAGGATTCTGTAAAAACCGCTGTTTGCATGATTTTGAGCAGAATCCATACAACTTCCCGTTGTAGTGTACTGTATCACCTACGCCCATCTCTATTGACATACCACAGGCAAAATCTTTTGTGTTGTCAAATTTCAGGTCTTTAAAATCACCAGCGGGGTGTAATACCGTTTCCATACCGCCATCATATAAAGCCCGCATGCCCTCTACCACCGATTTGTCTGTGTTGTTTTCGCTGCCGCCTTGCAAAGGTGGTTGTGGATCATACTCCAGGTCAAGCATCGCTGCTTTAGTATATTTTTCACCGGCAATTTCATTGAGCAGCGCAAGGCTCATATCAATACCTGCGGACACACCGGCGGCGGTCCAGTATTTACCGCTATGTGCATAGCGGATATTCTGAACTTTTGCGCCGTAATCATCAGCCAGCATTTTTTTACCGTACCAGTGTGTGGTGGCTTCTTTATCTTTTAATAATCCAGCCGCGCCCAATATCCATGCACCGGTACACACACTGGTTGTATAGGTGGAGCTACTGTCAATGCTTCGGATCCACTGTAAGAGCATTGTGTCTTTGGTTTCTTCGTACGTTGTTTGTAATCCTCCGGGTATCAACAATACATCCAGATGTTTTACCTCATCAATAGATGAATCTACCTGCACTTTCAAACCAGCACCATCCTGTACGATGCCTTTGTGCCGTGCTATAAAAAATACATTGGTACCTATAAGCCGGGTGAATACTGCGTATGGACCCATCGCATCCAATGAAGAGTATCCATCATACAAATAAATGCCCACCGTTTTGGGTTGCACTTTAGGTGTTGGAAAAATCTCTGTCATGGATTCGGGATAAGGTTTTACAACTTCCTGATTCTTATTTTTACAGGCTGCTATCACAACTATAGATGATACAGCAATAATGATTATTTTTTTCATCACTATTTTTTTATTTGTTTTTGTATCAATGGCAATAATGCCATGTCGTACATTTCTTTCATCATGTCTGAAACAATCGGTTCCGATTTTTCCGGTGTGCCTGCATTATAAGGTGGTTTTGGATTGTACTCCAAATCAAGCATAACACCTTCAGTATATTTCTTCCCCATCAGTTCATCAATAATGGCAAGCGACATATCTATACCCGCGGTAACGCCGGCGCTCGTCCAGTACTTTCCATCTTTTACCCAACGGTCCTGTTTGAATGTTGCGCCATAGCTTTTCATCATTTCTTCTGCTCTGTACCAGTTGGTGGTTGCAGTTTTTCCTTTCAATAAGCCGGTCGCTCCCAAAATCCAGGCACCTGTGCAAACACTGGTTGTGTAGGTGGTTGTTTTATCAATTTGTTTTATCCAGTTTAATGTTACTGTGTCTTGGGTCTGCATAAATGTTTCTACTGCTCCGCCGGGAATAACAAGGATGTCAAGATTTTTTACTTCTGCAAAAGAAGTATCCACTTTCATTTGTAAACCTCTTTGATTTTTCACCATCCCTTTTTGTTTGGCGATAAAAAAAGTTTTTGTTCCCATTATTTCTGCCAATGTATGATAGGGACCCATGGCATCTAAAGTATTATAACCATCATACACTAAAATGCCAATTGTTTTAATAGGAATTTTAGGTTGTGTCATAATGATTGCCATCATCTCGTTATGGCGTTTGGCAAGTGAATCATTGTTTGTTGTTTGCCCAAAACTTAATGCAGTAGTGAAAAATAAAATGGCTATGTTTAAAATTATTGTAGTTGATTTCATGTTGTAAAAGTTAAATAGTAAAAGGCAATAATTACCTTTTACTGTATTTTAAAAATTAAAACCTCCCCGCTAATGTAACACCACACATCCTTGGCAGCCCCATCATATAAGAGCCATACCCATAAGCCATATAGCGAACATCATTAAGATTGCGAACCCACAGTGCTACATCTACATGATTGCTGGTAACACCAGCCCGGGCATTAAACATACCGTAAGCATCCTGGTGGTATTGGTTAACAAAATCCAATTCGTATTTACCGATATACCGGAACTCACCTCTCACAAAAGCTTTGAAATTTTGAGCAGATTTTGAAAATGGAACACCGTATTGAACGGCAAGCATACTCTGCAATGCAGGATTGTTAATCGCCTTATTGCCTTTGTAATTTTTTACAGTGTTGGTTGCTGCATCAAAAAGTTCCAGCTTTTTGTATTCGCTGTGCGAAGTACTGGCCGTCCAGTCTATCTGCAGGTTTTTCACAGGCAGGGCCGAAGCTTCCAGTTCCAAACCGTAGTTATCCATGTCGCCTACATTGAGTGTAGCATAGTTTATACCATCTTTAGAAGTAGATACCTGCTGGTGTTTTTGTTGAAAATAAAAAGCAGTGAGGTTTAGTTTGAACTGGTTATTCCACAAATTGTTCTTAATACCTATTTCATAATTATCCGATTTCTCCGGATCGTAGGTAGGGTATGTTGTATTGCCAAAATTAAATCCGCCTACTCTGAAG
>JBGALP010000098.1:0-17163 GCA_044223805.1 Agriterribacter sp. | reverse complement strand
TAGCAGCAATCATCTGTTGCGAACTTCTTCTGTCGTGCAAAAGATAAACTATACGTCTTCGGGCATACAGTATACAACATACGACAGCAGTTCTGCAGAGCTTTTCAGGCTTCAGGTAAAGCCGGTAAAAATTATGGTAAATGGTAACGAAATAAAAGAGACAAATACCCCAGCCGGAAATGGATGGTCATGGAAAAGTATGGGTAACAGGGGAGGAGTATTAACCATACATAAAACAGGACAGAAGGTTGAGATAGTATTCTAGTCTGTTCAATTGTGAAATGTGAATAGCCAAACGTGAGACGAGAAAGGATAAACCAATAAACGTGAAACCCGCAACCAGCCTTTCCTGGCTGGTCTGAAGCACGGCTTTGCGCAGAGCTGACCAGTGCTTAAGGGTTACTTGTTTTACATAAAAAGCATAATTCGAGAAGTAGTGACAACTTAGGCACAGGTCTGGCTAATGCACAAACCAGCGCTACAAAACCTGCGCCAGTAAAGGAATTGGCAAACGTGAGACGAGAAACGATAAACGTGAAACCTGTACTCTGGTTGCTACTGCTCCAGGTCCAGCATGGCAGATTCACCACGAAGAAAATGTTTGATCAACGTTTGTTCCGCCTGTTTATAGTCTTTGGTTTTTATAGCTTTTACAATAGCGCGATGCTCTTTATCTGTTAGTTCGTAATCGTTCAGATTTTCCTGCGTTTTAGCCAGCTTTTGATGAAAGAGTGGAATATGACTTGTACGGTAAGCGTTCAGCAGTTTTTGATTGTCACTCAATTCAATCAGCGTTTCATGAAACTTCATATCCGCTTCACAGGCGCCGTTAAAATACCCGAGTTTTATCATAGTGGTGAAGTCATCGCAGATCTGTTCCAGCTTTTTTATTTGCTCAACTGATATCTTTTTATACAGCAGTTTTAATGCGCCTATTTCCAATACTTCTCTCAATTCTCTTAATTCAATCACATCTTCCTTCGTCATGGGTTTAATGTAATATCCACCCTTCTGCCCCTGCACTACCAACCCTTCCCCTAGCAGGCGTGTCAGCACTTCACGTATCGCCATCCGGCTAACACCCATACTTTTACTCCAGCTATCTTCTTTAAGTCTTACACCGGGTCTTAACTGGTTGGTTAAAATCTTTTTTCGCAATTCGCTGTAGGCTTTACCCGCTTGAGAATCTGTTTTCATAATACTCAAAAAATATGGATGCTATAAAAATAAGTAAAAATCAATAGTATCAAAGGTTTGAGCTGGAATTTGGGAATTAATGAGCGTTTTGGGAATAATGTTTCACCACATTAATTCCTCAAATCCCTTAAATCACGCTTTATACCTGGCAACACTAAGTTTATAATAGTGTTACCCTTAACTTAGTAGTTCGATTTATGAAAGCAAATTCACTTTAATGTAGTATCTATCTACTTATGACACTGGAATTTATTATTGTCATTATTGTTACACGTTCCCTGCGCAAGTCGCTTCAAACGTCAGAAACATTGCCCGAATGGGATAAAAAGTTGAACTGGGCGATGTATATCGCTATTGCGTTAATGGTAATGGGCCTTGCTGATTCGCCCATAAAGATTGCTATACAATGGTTGGGGCACCTTATGGCGGTGGGGTTAGTATATATGCTGGCAAAAGAAAAAGCATTTAGGCCGGTAAGATTTATTCTTATTGCTATTACGCCTTATATCATACTCACTATTTTATCTGATCTGATTGAATTAATCAATAAATCTTTCTTTAGAGAATGGAAAGAGTTGATTAGCATCACTGTTTTCTTTGCTTTTATATGGGGTGGTGGTACATGGTGGATAACCAATAAACAAAGAAAAGCGCTTGAAAAAGAAAAAACAAAAACAAAAGAAGAAGAGCAACAAAACAGAATTGTAACCGCAATGAAGGCGCAACTGGAAGTGCAGGTAGCTGAACGTACGGCAGAGCTCACCAAACAAAAAGAAGCATTACAAATTACGCTCGATGAGTTAAAAGCAACACAGGCACAATTAATCCAGGCGGAAAAAATGGCTTCTTTGGGTGAGCTTACTGCAGGCATTGCGCACGAAATACAAAACCCCTTGAATTTTGTAAATAATTTTGCCGAAGTGAGTGTTGAATTGGCCGGCGAACTAAAAGATCAATTAAATACTATCGCTATTCCTGCTTCTCAAAAATCCGATATAACAGACATTGTGAATGATATCGTACAAAACCAGGAGAAGATCAATTTTCACGGCAAACGTGCGGATGGCATAGTGAAGGGCATGTTGCAGCATTCGCGCAACAGCAGTGGACAGAAAGAGCTTACTGATATTAATGCACTGGTGGATGAATACCTGCGCCTGAGCTATCATGGTTTGAGGGCAAAGGATAAAACGTTCAATGCAACAATGAAAACCGATTATGACCAAACCCTGCAACCGGTTAACATAGTGCCACAGGAAGTAGGACGCGCAGTGTTGAATTTGTTTACCAATGCCTTTTATTCGGTTACACAAAAAAAGGCTTTAAATGTCACTGGATATGAGCCAACCGTTTCGGTAAGCACAAAAAAAATTATTTCTGTTGCCGGTAAACATATGGTTGAAATAAGGGTTAAGGATAATGGGATGGGTGTGCCGCAAAAAGTGCTTGATAAAATTTTTCAACCTTTTTTTACCACCAAGCCCTCAGGGCAGGGAACAGGATTAGGATTATCACTCACATATGACATCGTTACCAAATCGCATGGAGGTGAAATTAATGTGGTTACTGCCGATATGGAAGGTGCTGAGTTTATTATACTATTGCCCATTCAATAAAAAATTTTATTTGCTGCAGTCATGAAAATATTAGTGGTAGACGATGAATCAGATATGCAGGCGCTTTTTGAACAGCGCTTCCGGAAAGAAATACGCAGCCATGAAATGGATTTTGCATTCGCTATTTCGGGAGAAGAAGCTTTGTCTTACCTCGATAAAATAAAACATGAAGCGGTATTGATATTATCTGATATTAATATGCCGGGGATGAGTGGGCTGCAATTGCTGAAGGAAATTAAAACGAAATTTGATCCTCCTCCTCCTATTGTAATGATGATTACCGCTTATGGCGACCCGGAAAGTTATAACCAGGCAATAAAGTTAGGCGCGGATGATTTTTTAACCAAGCCCATTGATTTTGCGGTATTAAAGGAAAAATTAAAATTGAAATTAAATGGCTAAGATATTAGTTGCGGATGATGAGGTTGACCTGCAGATGTTGATCAAGCAGAAGTTCAGGCAGAAGATCCGGGAAAATATATACGAATTTATTTTCGCTGTAAATGGCAATGACGCACTGGAAAAGCTGAAGCAAAATCCTGATGTGGATATTGTGCTCAGCGATATCAATATGCCTGAAATGGATGGACTAACGCTGCTGGGTAAACTAAGTGAAGTAAGTCCATTGATAAAAGCGGTGATTGTGTCGGCTTATGGTGATATGGAAAATATCCGCACAGCCATGAATAAGGGGGCTTTTGATTTTCTTACCAAACCTATCAACTTCCAGGATCTTGATGTTACTGTAGAAAAAACAATTCTTCATGTGGCGCAATTGCGTGAAACCATGAAAGCGATAAAGGAGAATAATATTCTGCGCATGTATGTAGATGAGAACGTGCTGAATTTTATGAACCGGCGCGAATTTGAATCATCGTTAATGATTAATGAAACGGTAGAGGCAACGGTAGTGTTTATGGATATCTGCAGTTTTACATCCATCAGCGAAACAGCGTCGCCGGATACTGTAGTAAAACTGCTTAACCGGTATTTTGATATTATGGTTAAAGAGATTATAGCGCAGAACGGACTTGTTGATAAATTTATAGGTGATGCAATAATGGCTGTTTTTCATGGCGATTATCATTTAGACCGCGCTGTTGATGCCTGCATTGCCATAAGAAATACGCTAAGCAAATTACCACCCGAAACCGCAATGGTTACATTTACGCCAAAAGTTTCAATTGGCATCAATAGCGGTGAAATGATCGCAGGTAATATAGGTTCCGCCAGCCTTCGCAGGTTAGATTATACAGTGATTGGAGATTCGGTGAATACGGCTCAACGCCTGCAGTCGCTTGCTAAGGAAGGACAGATTTTAATCAGCGCATCATCTTACGAAAAAATAAAAGAATCATTTAATTGTATTGAAATAGGAGAGATGATGCTGAAAAATAAGCAGCTGCCAGTAATGGTGTATGAGGTGGTAGATTAAACATTCGCTACATAGCATTACAGAAACAGTTAGAGCGAGACACCATAAACAATGAACAGACTTTTAATAGCAATAGTTACACTTACGATTTTTACAGACTCATTTGGACAAATAAATATTTCATTTGCTGACAGTATAAGAGTAAAATACAAAATTCCCGAACTTGCTTATGCTGTTGTTTCGTCAGACAGCATTTTTGAAATTCAATCTTTGGGCTTTCAACGGATGAAGTCAAAATTTAAAGCGAACCTAAACGACAAATTCAGAATAGGTTCCTGCACAAAAACGATTACAAGTTACATCGCTCAAACTTTGGTAAAACAAGGGAAATTAAAATGGGAAACTAAATTTTTTGAGTTATATCCTGAACTGAAAGCCCAAAGCAATAAAGCATATTTTGAGTTGACATTAAAGGACTTCTTAACATTTAGAGCAAACCTTATTCAATGGTCTTACGGCAATGAAACACCGGTAAGAAAGGAAATAAAGGGAGATAGTCAACAACAACGATATGAATTTATGCGGTGGGTTATGCAACAGGATCCGCCAATAGAGATAAAAACAATATACTGGGCTAACCCAAGTTACGTTGCAGTTGGGCTAATGCTTGAAAAAGCAACAGGAAAGAAATATGAAACGTTAGTTGAAGCGTTAGGACAAGAATTGAAAATAAAATTTGGTTTTGGACAACCTAATCTTACAGACAAAAATCAACCTTGGGGACACAACGAAAACTTGATTCCCGAAAAGCCGGACTTAAATTATAAACTCAATTGGCTTTCATCAGCAGGGAATATCAACGTTAGTTTACCTGATTATTCAAAATTTATTCAACTGCAATTACAAGGTCTTTTAGGAAAATCAATGTATTTCACTGCCAAAGAATTTGAGTATTTTCATTTTGGGTTAACCGGCTTTTCATTTGGTTGGAAAGCCATGTTGGACACAACAAGTAATTTGAAATATTCATACCACGAAGGAAATCCAGGTACATTCCTGACAAAAGTTTTTATTTGTAAAGACATAGACAAAGCATTTATAATCTTTGCAAACGTGCAATCTGCCGAAGCAGAGGAGGGAATGAATATATTACTAAAGAAGCTAAAAAAACAATACGGCAGGTAACATCAATACGTGGCATCATTAGGGCTTGATGGATAATAATCCTATGCTTTTTCTATGCAACTAATACTCCTATGTGGTAAACTCACTGCCATCTACCTACCTTCTTTACCATCCAATTCCATAATCCTCACCATTATTACTGCTGCCACCCCATAAGGTTTTATGTTTCCAGTCTATATAAATAGCATTGATAGGACCTGATGTTCTGTTGCCGTAACTTAACTTATATCCTTTTTGCTCAAGTGCTTTGCGAACACCCGCTGGCGTATCATTGCTCAATAAAATAGTGCCTGGCCGCGGAGCCCTGTCTTTATTGGTTGTACCACCCAATGAGAGCCATAATTGATTAGTGTTTACATTATCTGCTTCGGTTGCTTCTTGTACTGTCATGCCAAATTCCACCACATTTAAAAAGAATTGCAGCAGGTTCTGATCCTGCGTATCACCACCCTGCACACCAAAACTTAAGTATGGTTTCCCGTTCTTCAATGCGAGGGTAGGCGTAAGCGTTACCCTGGGACGTTTGCCCGGTTCTACTACGTTAAAAGGATCCAGTGTGCTATCACATACAAAACTCTGCATCCGTTGGCTCATACCCACGCCGGTATTGCCGGCAATGCAGGCAGGTAACCAACCGCCACTGGGCGTAACCGAAACTACCCAGCCTTCTTCATCTGCTGCTTCAACGGAAGTAGTGCCGCGCCATAGCCTGTCCATGTATGCCTCATCTACATGTGCCGATGTAACATCATGTTTGGGAACAGCGCTGCCGGGAGTTGTGTTTTTGCTGGTATCTGAAATAAATCCACGTTGCTTTAATAAAGATGTATATGGATTGCTTTTGCCTTCATAAGGATAAGGATCTCCGGGACCTGCCTCTGCGATATTTTTATAGGGAGAGATAAGCGCAGCTCTTGCCTTTGCATATTCTTTACTCAATAAACCCTGCATCGGCTCTTCAGGTGGAAAAGAAGGATCGCCGTAGTAAAAATCTCTATCTGCAAATGCCAGGTGCATGGCCTGGCAAACGGTATGAATATAATCAGCTGAATTATATCCCATACTTTTCAGGTCAAAATTTTCAAGCATATTCAGGCTTTGTAATAATGCAGGACCTTGCGTCCATTGAGATAATTTGTATACATCAATGCCTTTATAATTTGTTTTCATTGGCTCTTCCGTTTTCACCTTCCAGTTGGCAAGATCATTCATGGTAATTAACCCACCTTGTTCCCGGCATCCTCTTACAAATTCCTGCGCTATATCTCCTTTGTAAAATCTTTCATATGCCGCATATATCGCTTGTTTGCGGGTTTTCTTTTTTTGCAAAGCAGCCTGTTCCGCATCCACCATTTTTTGTAAAGTCTGTAACAGATCATGCTGCACAAATATTTCTCCCGCTTCGGGGGCTTCTCTTTTTTCGCCCATATGTGGCAATAATACTTTAGCGGAATAGGGCCAGGTTTTCAGCATCGCTTTGTTGCGCTCTATACTATTGGCCGTTTGCGCTTCAATGGCATAACCCGAAGCCATTTGCATAGCAGGAGCCAACACTTCTTTCAAACTCATGGTACCATATTCCGCAAGCATAGTACAAATGCCGCCAGGCGTACCGGGAGTAACCGCAGCCAATGGACCATACTCAGGTGGAAAGTTCATGCCCTTGCCTTTAAAAAAAGCCGCGGTAGCTCCTGTAGGTGCAACTCCTAAAGCGTTAATACCAATTACCTTACCCGTTTTAGGATTATAGATCAATGCCTGTGTTTCGCCACCCCAGCTCAATACATCCCACATGGTGCAGGTGGCCGCTATCATGGCACAGGCGGCGTCAACCGCATTACCCCCTTTTTGAAAAATAGCCGCACCTGCTGTAGCTGCCAGGGGTTTACCTGTTACTGCCATCCAGTGGCTGCCATGCAAGGGAGGTTTTTGTGTGGGTTGTGCTATAGAAAAATCGGCTTGTATTAACAATATTGTGCAGATAAAGAGCGTATACTTCATATATTGTTTTTTGCTTTTTAAAGATACGTTATGCACGGAACGGTGTAGCTGAATTGTTACGAAGGTGTATCGTTATTTTTTCTTAGGTTTATAACACATTCCCCTAATCTATGAGTAAAGCTTTTGTAAAAGAACTGGATGAGCTTGTAAAAGCCAGTATTCTAACGCCTGAAAAAGCCGAGGAAATTTCCGCTTATTATACTGCACAAGACAGCACAAAACCCAACCGGTTTCCTGTTGTGGTAAATATATTAGGCGCTTTATTAGCAAGCCTGGGTATTATTTTACTGCTGGCACATAACTGGGATGAATTAGGTAGACTTACAAAAACAATTATAGGCTTTATTCCTTTATTGATCGGGCAGGCTTTGTGCGGCTATACTTTATTAAAACGCAAAGAGAGTGTTGCCTGGCGGGAAACCAGCGCTGTAGTGCTTTTTTTTGCAGTGGCATCTTGTATTTCTATTATAGGACAAACCTATCATCTCAACGGAACCTTAACCGGCTTCTTACTTACGTGGATGCTGCTTACTGTACCCCTGGTATATATTATGCCTTCAGCCGTTACAGCACTTTTGTACATAGGCGGTATAACCTGGTATGCCTGCGCATTAGGATATGGTAGTTTTTATCACAGGGAAATACCTTTTTATTATATAGGATTGCTGCTGCTTATATTGCCATTTTATATTCAGCAATACGTTCATAAACCACAGCGTAATGCTTTTACATTATTAAGCTGGATGCTGATACTATCTGTGAGTATTACTATTGGTTGTTTTTACAGCAATGAGCAGGATAATGAAATATGGATATTCGCCGGCTACCTGGCCCTGTTTTGTGTGTTTTATATTATTGGCCGACTTGCAATTTTTGAGCATAACAGGTTATTTGCAAATCCGTTTTTGGTCATAGGTATTTTGGGCATACTTTCTATTCTTTTTTGCTGGAGTTTTGAATGGCTGTGGTCATATAGTGATAAATACCCGTACTACGAAAGTTCAAAGAACAGCTATTCTTTTTATGCATCTACCTTTTATTACATCACTGTAGTTTTATTAGTGTTGGCAACGCTGCTTATTGCAGCCAATATAAAGCGGGTGAAGAAAGGCATCATAGATCCTGCAGGTTTTTCAGCATTTTTACTTTTTGTATTACTGCTTTTTTTCAGAGGGGCACCACAGTTCTGTATTTTATTGATCAACCTTTGGATATTATTTGTAGCGATATTCTTTATCCGTAAAGGCGCTTTGCAGGATCACCTGGGTATTTTAAACTTTGGGACTGGTGATTATTGCCTTGCTGGCATGCTTCCGTTTTTTTGATGAACAAATTCCTTTTGTATGGCGCGGCTTATTTTTCCTGGCAACGGGTGCCGGATTTTTTGTTGCCAATTATATGATAGTAAAAAAGAGAAAAGCACTCTCAAAAGGTGGTCAATAATCTTATTTTAAAAGAGAAAAAAATTATTCAGATGAAAATATTACTGATAGTTGTGTTTGGTTTGATGGCTGTAGCGCAATGGACGGTGCCCGGTGTAATGATACGCAATAAAGAAAAAGTACTGTTGAAAGGAAAGGCTTTTCATTTTCGTACCGAACCTATTGACCCCTCTGATCCTTTTAGAGGACGATACGTTTCACTTAACTTCAGAGCGTCAGATTTTACAGCAGCTCCTTTGGATTCCAGCTTACAAAGCTATGATGAAGTATACGTGGTTCTTGAAAAAGACAAAGATGGTTTTGCTGCCATAAAGAATGTTGTAAAGCAACAGCCTGCCGGTTCGATAGATTACGTAAGAGCTACCCTTGGTTATATTGATGCTATGGGAGGAGATACTGCTGTGCTTCATATTAATTATCCTTTTACCGAGTTTTATATGGATGAATACAAAGCTCCCGCTGCAGAAAGCGTATATCGTGAAAGTAATATAGACAGCACGCAAAAAACGTATGCTGTAGTTAAGATACTTAATGGAGAAGCTGCTATAAAAGATATAATGATCAACGAGAAACCTATTAAACAGGTAATAGAAGAAATGGAGAAGAACAGGAAATAATTTTCCTGAGTGAAATAATAAAGTTTCCAACCTCTCAAAGGTTGGAAACTTTAAAGCATTATTTTATCTTTTCCTTTACCAATGTTTTTAAATCAGCAATGGCGATTCTTTCCTGCTGCATGGTATCGCGATAGCGGATGGTAACGGTATTGTCTTCTTTGGTTTGATGATCAACCGTAATACAGAAGGGTGTACCAATAGCATCCATGCGACGGTAACGTTTACCTATAGCGTCTTTTTCTTCGTAAAAACAATAAAAGTCTTCGCGGCAATCATTCATGATCTGCGTAGCTATTTCAGGCAGACCATCTTTTTTTGTAAGCGGAAGTATGGCCAATTTTATAGGAGCCAGTTTCGCGGGTATCCGTAGTACTACACGACTATCTTCGGTGCCATCTTCTTTAACAATTTTTTCTTCTTCGTATGCGTGAGAAAGAATCAGCAGAAACATCCTGTCAAGACCGATAGATGTTTCAATTACATACGGTACATAATTGCCGTAAGGTTTATTGGTAGCGGGGTCAATATCATTATCAAAATACTGCAGCTTTTTTTTGCTGTAGATCTGGTGTTGACTCAGATCATAATCACTTCGACTGTGTATACCTTCTACTTCTTTAAAACCAATAGGAAATTCAAATTCAATATCGCAGGCTTCTTTGGCATAGTGTGCCAGCTTCACATGATCGTGATATCGGTATTTTTCTGCAGGAATACCCAGGCTCATATGCCATTTCAATCTTGCTTCTTTCCAGTATTGGTACCATTCGCGTTCTGTACCAGGGCGAATAAAGAACTGCATTTCCATCTGCTCAAATTCGCGCATGCGGAAAATAAACTGCCGTGCTACTATTTCATTGCGGAATGCTTTACCCGTTTGTGCTATACCGAAAGGCACTTTCATGCGTGCTGTTTTTTGCACGTTTAAAAAGTTTACAAAAATACCTTGTGCTGTTTCGGGGCGCAGGTACACAATATTTTCTTCTTCGTTTACTTCCGCGGCAACGGCACCAAATTCTGTTTTGAACATCAGGTTAAACTGGCGCACATCTGTCCAGTTACTAGTGCCGCTTACAGTACACTTCATCTTGTTCTCTTCAATCAGCGTTTTTAATCCTGCAAAATCTTCAGCGGCCAATAATTGATCCATTTGGGCCAGCAATGCCTCACCATCTTCTTTTGGTAAGGTTTCGGCATGTGCTTCAATCAGGTGATCAACACGATATCTTTTCTTGCTGTCTTTATTATCAATCATCGGGTCGCTGAAATTATCAACGTGTCCTGATGCCTTCCAGGTAGTTGGATGCATGAAAATAGCGGCATCAACACCCACGATATTTTCGTGTAATTGCGTCATGCTTTTCCACCAATAATCACGGATATTTTTCTTAAGCTCACTTCCCCAAGGGCCATAATCATATACGGCGCTTAGTCCATCATAAATCTCGCTGCTTTGAAATACAAATCCATACTCTTTGGCGTGTGCTATTATCGCCTGAAACCTGTTGTTGTCGTTAGTTGCCATAAGGCGGCAAAGATAGGGGATAAGGAGCTATTGGCAGTCAGGCCTCAGCTATCAGTATTCAGCTTTCATTGCTGACTGCTCATAGCTGATAGCTTAAAGTTTTACCGCCTTTTTGTATTCATTCTTCTGCAACCATTGTATTACTTTATCCCGCTGATCGCCTTGTATAATAATTTCACCGTCTTTTGCAGATCCGCCCGTGCCGCAGGCGTTTTTTAATTTTTTTCCAAGCATTTCAAGGTCTTCATTACTGCCTTTGAAGCCATAAACAATAGTGACAGATTTTCCTGCCCTGTGCTTAGTGTCTAAAACAACTCTTAATGGTTGCTGTTGAGGAGGTAAAGTGGCGGTAGTATTGTTTTCTTCCTTAAAAGAAAAATCAGGATTTGTACTGTAAACATATCCCTGTATATCTGGTTTGTTTTTCTTAGACATGGAGAACTTGTTTGTAGTTTACTGTTGCAAGTTACAGATTACAAGTTATCGTTTCACATTGCACGTTTATTCACCTACATTACACTCTCACAAAAATTTTATTCTGGTACATAATATACAAAATCAACCATACCAGCAACAGACCACCTAATGCGTTACAGGCAGGTTGCCATTGTTCAGCCAGGTGCATATACCAACCGCTGAACAGCAGTTTGGAGCTATAGCCAAAATCTACAAACCGTACAAGCAGGTATATCACCAGTGAATTCATGCCGATAACTTTAAAAAAGAAAGTCCAGCCGGTAAAACCTTTCACATCTATCAACCAATAAAATAAAGCAAGAAATAAAAATGCCATTCCTGCTGTAACCAAAATAAAAGAACTGGCCCATAAATGCTTGTTGAGCGGAAAATGCAGCGACCACAATAAGCCTCCCCCAATTCCAATAATACCCGCTGCAGATAATTGCAACAGTTTTTTATTTTCAGTGCTTTTTCCCTGCAATATATCACCCGCAATGGCACCTAATACGGTGAGGCAATGCGCAGGTAATTGGGTTAGCAATGCATTTTCATCATAAGTCTTTTGAAGCAATCGCCCCGGCATAATACTTCTGTCTATCCATCCAACAAGATTTCCCTCAAAAGAGAGATCACCTGCACCATAACCGGGTACGGGTATTAAAAACAGCATAGCCCAATAAGCTATCAGTACTCCAGCTATCCAAACCAATCTGCCGTTGATGGAGAAATTAAGATACAGAAAGGTTGTAATGAGCGTAGCTATACCAATTCTACCTAAAACGGTACCATAACGGATATGCGCAGGGTCAAAAATATTAAGGGGAATGTTTTTGTCAATAATGCCAAGTAATATCAGGATGATTGTTCTGCGAAATGCCTTTTTATACAGTGTCGCCTTTGGCACTCCCTTAGCTAATCCTGACTGTAGCGAATAAGATAAAGAAATACCAGCGGTAAATAAAAACAATGGAAAGATAAAATCGTAAAACGTAAACCCGTTCCAGGCAGGATGTTCCAATTGTTCTGCAATGGCATCAACCCATGCCCAACCTGTAACACCTTTCAGGCGAACGATAAATTCACCACCTCCTGCTATCAGCAACATATCAAATCCGCGAAGCGTGTCAATTGAAAGCAGTCTTTTTTTTGTGTCCATATATACCGAATGATTTAAAGATACCTAAAGTTGATAACCTTAGCGAAAGTTATGTATCTTTTAGAGCCAATCCAGCTATAAATCTCATCGCTTATGATTACTGCGGGTGACTTAATTGCAAAATATAAATTATTACCTCATCCTGAAGGAGGCTATTTTACAGAAACTTACCGGAGCGCTGAGCTGCTTTCCGGTGAGTACCTGCCTGATCGTTTTGGTGGCGACCGTTCAGTTTCAACAGCTATTTATTTTTTATTGGAACGCGGCAATTTTTCTGCTTTCCATAAAATAAAAAGTGATGAATGCTGGCATTTTTATGCGGGTCAATCTTTATTAATTCATATCATTGATACCTATGGGAGACTTACTACTGTAAAATTGGGGAACGATATTTTTAATGAAGAAGTGTTTCAATATGTAGTACCTGCTGGTTATTGGTTTGCAAGCGAACCGGCTGAAACAACTGCATTTTCATTTGTGGGCTGTACCGTGGCGCCAGGTTTTAGTTTTGAGGATTTTGAATTAGCAAAGGCTGAAAATCTATGTAGCGCGTATCCGCAACATAAAGCCTTTATCAAAAGATTGTGTCGGGATTAAAGCTGTTATCATTGGGATACAGGTGCGCATGCTACCAACAAAACAAAGAGTGGTATATGTAATAAAAAATAACCCCGGCTTCAACTGCCGGGGTTATCGTGAAATATATTGTCATGCTTATCTCGCTCCCGGCGGGCAATACTTTAAAAGATAATTAGTATACAGTGTTTGCAAATGAAGGCTGGTGCCATCGCCTTCGCTTATACTGTGTGTGCGGTTGGGGTATGCCATAAACTGGAACTGCTTATTGTATTTGATCAATTCATTTAGCAGCATTTCCGCGTTTTGATAATGTACGTTATCGTCGCCTGTTCCATGTATGTACAGTAAATTTCCTCTCAAATTTTTGGCGTGGCTGATAGGCGACCCGTTAATAAAATCTTCTTTATTTTCTTGTGGAAGTCCCATATACCGCTCCTGGTAAATGTTGTCGTAAGTAAGTTGATTGGCAACAGAAGCAACAGCTATACCGGTTTTAAAAATATCGGGATATTGAAATAATAAATTTAGTGTTGATGAAGCGCCTCCGCTCCATCCCCATGAAGCCACCCGGGAAGTATCGAGATATGGTCGTTGTTGTAATAATTTTTTCATCCCCATTGCCTGGTCCCGGATATTAAGAATACCCAGTTTACGATAAATAGATTTACGCCATTCAGCTCCCTTTAACGTAGGTGTTCCCCGATTATTAAACGATACATAAAAGTATCCGTGCTTAGCCATATCCTCAAGAAACATGTTATTCTTTCCTGCATAAAAATTGTCTTCTACTGTTGCGCTGGCAGGTTCTCCATATACATATAGTAATACAGGATATTTTTTAGAAGGATCAAAATTATCTGGTTTGGCTATCCACCCATCCATTGTAATATTATCGTCTGTAGTAATAGTAAAGAATTCAATGTTTTTACGATCCTGTGGCTTCATTGTTTTAGCTATACTTTGATCGTCGCGCAAGGGTTTATGATCAGGCAATGCGATAAATTCATATACCATCGGCGTACTTCTGCTGGTAAATGTATGCAGCGCCAGTTGAGCGCCCGGAGAGATTTCATACGCATGCGTTCCTTTTAAATCTGCAGGCGATACCAGCTCTGATTTTCCTTTTCCATCAAGCGTGGTGCGATATAGATAGCGTTGTATGGCGCTTTCCGGAGAAGCGATAAAATAGACATAATTATTTTTTTCATCAATAGCGCTTAAGGTTTCTATATCATAATTACCATTGGTAAGCAAGGTTTCTTTTTTGCCATCGGCGCTAATACGATAAATATGACGCCATCCATCTTTTTCACTCACCCATAAAAAGTCTTTGCCATTGTTTATCCATTCCCAGCCACTGGGGTCATCATCATTCCACCTGCTTTTTATATCAATCCACGCTTTGTCAGTTTCTGTATAAATTGCTTTTGCGCTTCCATCTGCAGCATTACAAACAAATAATTTGCTTTCATTTTGCTTACGGTTGAGTTGCTGTACAATTAATGTATTGCCTGCGGCCGACCATTCCATACGCGGCAGGTAATGCTGCTGTGGATCTCCTTCAATATTCATCCATACGGTATTACCTCCTTCTGCTTTTACTACCCCTACGCGTACAACAGAAGGCGGTTCGCCCACTTTTGGATATTCAACCGGCTCAACAAAAGAATAAATGGAATCAGTAGTATTCAACATTAAATAGTCTTTTGTTTTGCGGGCGTCTACCTGCCAGTAGGCAATACTTTTACTATCATTACTCCAACGGAATCCATCTCTGCAGCCAAATTCTTCCTCGTATACCCAGTCAAATGTTCCGTTTATGAAATGTCTTGTACCATCTTTGGTTAAGGCTGTTGTTTTGCCGGTAGTTATGTCTTCTGTATAAATATTGCGTTCACTTACATAGGCTACTTTTTTACCATCCGGCGAAAGCTTGGCATACATAAGTGTTTGAGGTGGGCGTGCTTTTCCAATCTGTTTGAGTTGTTGTGTGGCACGGTTAAGTATCCAGTAATCACCGCGGGTGTTATACCGCCAAACCTTAGCTGTATTGGTAAAGATGAGCACTATATTATTATCCGCGCTTATTTCAAAATCAGCAACATGCAATGCACTGGTATTACCTGCAGGTGTAAGTTGTGCGGCAGAAACTAATGCTGTCACTGGTTGGGAATTGAGTGGATCTATACGCTGGATGCCATTTTGGTCTACCTGGTAAAAACCTTTGCCATCGGCGGTCCAGGTGATTTGCTTTGATTTAAACTGTGCAAAAACACCATTATCAAAACAAATTAGCAGCAGCAATACAACGGTTGTACGGATAAAGCGGGTATGTAACATATACAGCTTGATTTTTGAAGTAAATATAAAAGAGAAACCAGTATAATGGGTATTGTTTTGATAAACGGCGGATTTAGCTTTATAAAAGTCTGTCCTTTATCTGGAGGCTATCTTTTAAGAATGTAGAATCATTCATTTTCTTATGTAAGTAAATATTTACGTAAAAATTATAGAACTTGCTATAATTATAAATGTATAGTATGAGTGATGGGAAAGAAAAACTGCGGTTAGACAAATATTTGTGGGCTATCCGTATTTTCAAAACAAGAAGTATGGCGGCTGAGGCATGTGAAAAAGGCAAAGTGAAATACAATGGTGATCCTGCAAAGCCCGCAAAAAATGTGCATGTAGATGATGAATACGAAATTAAAACAGAGGCTAAGCTTTGGCTTATAAAGTTAACAGGGTTATTTTTTAACCGTTTTAAATACAGTGAGGATATAAAATATTATGTATATATTACTCCTGCCGAAGAAATAGAACGACTCCAGTACCAGGCATCAAGCTTTCATACAGGTAAACGATTAAGCAAAGTAGGAAGACCTACTAAAAAAGAACGTCGTGATATCAATGATTTTATGGAAGAGTAAATAAAAAAAATATTTTAAAAATATTCCTTCCGGCATACATCTTTTCTCTATCATCTATCGTCTGTTTTGTGATTGTAATTTTCTGACCCATTGAAAGCTTTTAATTGAAGTAAAGCACCGTATTGCTAATTTGATATCACCACCGTTTGACGTAGTTGTATATAGGCCGGCCATTGAAGTTGATTGATCATCAGGAAACATCGAGCACCCTTTCGATCCTGATCCCTACCCACCTGGCCGGTCTTTATACAATTTTTTATTTTAGCCAATCAGATAGAAGTACTCCTCATTTTTATAAGCTGTTTTTTTGAATAATCACTATTTATCTTTGCAACTATGCATATAGATATAATCAGTGTTTTACCCGAACTGCTGGAAAGTCCTTTTGCGCATTCTATAATGAAACGCGCAAAAGAAAAAGGTTTACTCGAAATAGCTATACATCCATTACGCCGGTGGGCAGTTAATGCATATGGGCAGGTAGATGATTATCAATATGGAGGAGGTGCGGGCATGGTAATGATGTGTGAACCGCTTATTAAGGCTATTGAAGCGCTTTCAGCAGTAAGAAAGTTTGATGAGATTATTTATCTTACTCCTGATGGAGAAAGGCTCACCCAAAAAACAGCTAATCAATTATCCCTTCAGCAAAATCTTTTATTCATCTGCGGCCATTATAAAGGTATTGATGAAAGAGTGAGAGAACATTTTATTACAAAAGAAATTTCTATTGGTGATTATGTATTAAGCGGAGGAGAATTGCCTGCAGCTGTGCTGGTTGATGCTATCGGGCGTTTATTGCCGGGTGTACTAAATGATGAAACTTCCGCGTTATTCGATTCTTTCCAGGATAACTTATTGGCACCGCCTGTATATACACGCCCAGCGGAATACCGCGGGTGGAAAGTTCCGGATATATTATTGAGTGGTGATCCCAAAAAAATTGACGACTGGAGGCACGAGATGGCATTAAAAAGAACAGCCGAAAGAAGACCGGATATTCTTGAGGAATAATTTAGCAGCAGACACACCTGCTACATTATACTTAAACAAACCGTACCTGTATTTATAGGTTGCTTTA
>JBGALP010000097.1:0-20220 GCA_044223805.1 Agriterribacter sp. | reverse complement strand
CGCCAGCGGCCCAATAGTAGCAGCCAGCTTATCAAATACTTCGTTGAGAGGAGAGAGGTTGATAAATGAAGGCAATATGAGCGAAGCGATGCAGGCTACAAAAGGAGGAAAGCTTAATACTTTTTTTATATTATTGATGGCAGAGGTTTGCTCATTTCCTGAAGCTCTTATTGCTATTATAATTCCTGCTGTTGAAAGCAGCATAAAAGTTACCTGGTCGGCTATAACACCTATGCTTAGGTGCTGTGCGCCAAAATAGGCGATGATGAGTGGAAAGCCTACAAATGATGTATTGCACAAACCTGTGGTAAGTCTCAGCCCGGCTTTGGTATGATTATCCAGTCTGCGGGCAGAAGCGTATATGCTCACCGCTATCCAGGAGCAAAGCCATATTATCACAGGCATCAGCGCAGGCAGTAGTAAATCTTTTGTCCAATGTATGTATGGGAGATATTTAAAAGAAACCGCTGGCAGCGCAAGATGTATGATCCATGCATTAACACCTTTATAGGTATCAGCAGAAAGCGAAGAAAAACGTTGCAGAAGACAACCTGCCAATATACATACTCCAATCAATACGAAATTTGCCATGCATTGTATGACCGGGATTAATTACCCGCCATCTCAACAAAAATATATTATTCTTTCATTTTGCCTGATTTTTTCAGGTAACGCACGAGCAGGTACAAACAGAGTAAAACGGCAATAATAATAATAATCAGCCGCAGGCGAAGTTGCCCGTTATTACCGGTAAGCACCGGATATTTAATGAGCAATATTAAGGTGATACCTGAAAGCCAAACAAACTGTGTGTTATATTCTTTCAATATCCAACGACGCCAGTTAAACTGCATACTGCTTAAGGTTTTGCCTATGCCCGAAAGTTTAGGTAGCCAGCGGTTTACCTGGGTACAATACACATCGAACTCCGTGAAAGCCAAACAAACTGTGTGTTATATTCTTTCAATATCCAACGACGCCAGTTAAACTGCATACTGCTTAAGGTTTTGCCTATGCCCGAAAGTTTAGGTAGCCAGCGGTTTACCTGGGTACAATACACATCGAACTCCGTCCCGAATTTTCCACGTAAAAATTTTTCTTCTGCCAGTACTATAGCCTGGTAAATAAATAAGAAGATGGGAATAATAACCAGCAGGTAAAATAAAGAATTGGAAAGTATGCCTACGCCAAGCAGCATCAATATATTGCCTACATACAAAGGGTTACGGCAATGATTAAAAATTCCCTCGCGTACTAATCCTTCTGCGTAGGGTTTACCGCCGCGTCCGCCGCGTATAATATAGGCCAGTCCTATAGTCAGACCTCTTATCATTTGACCGGTGATGGTAATAACAAGACCAATAATAATTGGCCAGATGAAGAAATTATGTCCCGAATTTGAAAAGGAAAATATGGGTGGAGATGGAATAAAAAGCGCCGCGTAAAATAAAATGAATACCCAATTCCTGTATTTAAAAAAGAAATTTCCTAAAGCGATCATATAGTTCTGTTCCCTACTTTTTAAAAGCAATCAGTCCTGTAAAATTGTACCATTTAAAAAAAGTTTCAGTAGTGGCAAACCCTGAATTTTTAAGCATCGTCACATTTTCACTCAACTTGTAAGGAATTAATACGTTTTCCAACGCTTCCCGTTTCTGGGATATCTCCAGTTCGCTGTAATGGTTGCGTCGTTTATAGTCGTAATAATAATCAATAAAATCGCGGTTGAGGTTACTGTTCTCAGTAAGAATTTTTTCAACCAGTATTAAAACGCCGCCGCTGTTAAGCCCTTCGTAAATTTTACGGATCAGTTGTTCCCGGTATATCGGGCGTACAAATTGAAGCGTGAGGCAGAGTACCACTACGCTGGCATTGTTAATAGTTAAGTTCTCAGAAAGATCTGCACATTGAAGCTCATACGGCGCTTCAAAATCAATCTCTTCCAATTTGTTTCTACACTTTTCCAGCATTTCAGCGGAATTATCAACCCCAACAATTTTTATCCCAGGCTCAAGCATGGACCCGATACTGATCATAGTTGTACCTGTAGAACAACCAAGGTCATATACAAATGTTCCCTTTTTTGCATGAGAGGCCGTTAATTCGGCAATCATCCTTTGCACTTCAATGTAAAATGGTACGGAGCGGGTTACCATATCATCAAAAACACTGGCTACCTGTTCACTAAATTTAAAATCACCGGCTCTCATTTTATCCCGGAATACTTCGTCCGTATGAGCTTCAATGTGCAGATCTTTCTGAGAACTTAACTATTAACAATGCCAGCGTAGTGGTACTCTGCCTCACGCTTCAATTTGTACGCCCGATATACCGGGAACAACTGATCCGTAAAATTTACGAAGGGCTTACCAGCGGCGGCGTTTTAATACTGGTTGAAAAAATTCTGACCGAGAACAGCAACCTCAACCGCGATTTTATTGATTATTATTACGACTATAAACGACGCAACCATTATAGCGAACTGGAGATATCCCAGAAACGGGAAGCGTTGGAAAACGTATTAATTCCTTACAAGTTGAGTGAAAATGTGACGATGCTTAAAAATTCAGGGTTTGCCACTACTGAAACTTTTTTTAAATGGTACAATTTTACAGGACTGATTGCTTTTAAAAAGTAGGGAACAGAACTATATGATCGCTTTAGGAAATTTCTTTTTTAAATACAGGAATTGGGTATTCATTTTATTTTACGCGGCGCTTTTTATTCCATCTCCACCCATATTTTCCTTTTCAAATTCGGGACATAATTTCTTCATCTGGCCAATTATTATTGGTCTTGTTATTACCATCACCGGTCAAATGATAAGAGGTCTGACTATAGGACTGGCCTATATTATACGCGGCGGACGCGGCGGTAAACCCTACGCAGAAGGATTAGTACGCGAGGGAATTTTTAATCATTGCCGTAACCCTTTGTATGTAGGCAATATATTGATGCTGCTTGGCGTAGGCATACTTTCCAATTCTTTATTTTACCTGCTGGTTATTATTCCCATCTTCTTATTTATTTACCAGGCTATAGTACTGGCAGAAGAAAAATTTTTACGTGGAAAATTCGGGAACGGAGTTCGATGTGTATTGTACCCAGGTAAACCGCTGGCTACCTAAACTTTCGGGCATAGGCAAAACCTTAAGCAGTATGCAGTTTAACTGGCGTCGTTGGATATTGAAAGAATATAACACACAGTTTGTTTGGCTTTCAGGTATCACCTTAATATTGCTCATTAAATATCCGGTGCTTACCGGTAATAACGGGCAACTTCGCCTGCGGCTGATTATTATTATTATTGCCGTTTTACTCTGTTTGTACCTGCTCGTGCGTTACCTGAAAAAATCAGGCAAAATGAAAGAATAATATATTTTTGTTGAGATGGCGGGTAATTAATCCCGGTCATACAATGCATGGCAAATTTCGTATTGATTGGAGTATGTATATTGGCAGGTTGTCTTCTGCAACGTTTTTCTTCGCTTTCTGCTGATACCTATAAAGGTGTTAATGCATGGATCATACATCTTGCGCTGCCAGCGGTTTCTTTTAAATATCTCCCATACATACATTGGACAAAAGATTTACTACTGCCTGCGCTGATGCCTGTGATAATATGGCTTTGCTCCTGGATAGCGGTGAGCATATACGCTTCTGCCCGCAGACTGGATAATCATACCAAAGCCGGGCTGAGACTTACCACAGGTTTGTGCAATACATCATTTGTAGGCTTTCCACTCATCATCGCCTATTTTGGCGCACAGCACCTAAGCATAGGTGTTATAGCCGACCAGGTAACTTTTATGCTGCTTTCAACAGCAGGAATTATAATAGCAATAAGAGCTTCAGGAAATGAGCAAACCTCTGCCATCAATAATATAAAAAAAGTATTAAGCTTTCCTCCTTTTGTAGCCTGCATCGCTTCGCTCCATTGTTTCTGGCTTCTCAGCCTCTCTCACTCTCCAACGTGTTTGATAAGCTGTTTTCCTACTATTGGAAATTTTAATTTACTCTATGGGGCTGCAATAAAATTTGATGGTTTGGAAAACCTACGTTTTCTCTTATTTAGGCTTAAAACCTTTCAATTCAGTATATTTTATAACAGTCTTTGGTGTTCTTAGTGTAGAATAAAAGCAAATATGTGTATATAGTTGATCTTAAATACTGTCGTATTTCTTGGTAAAATATTTCTTCATGCAGCAAATGTCAGCTTAATCTGACACCGTAGCCTCATTGTCAGCGTGCTGACATTCTGTTCTCTGTGTTTCTTTGCGTATATATGGTGGGCATCATCTATACCTACATCTTCATGATAACTCCATTCTCTTCTTGCTTGGCAGAATCGTGCCACTAAATATCTCTCTTTCCTCTCCTCTTTTTTTGCTGGCCGTCTTTTTTAGTTTTAAATATTTTAGAACTTTCAATAAAGCCAATTGTTCTTTCTGCAAAACTTTTACAGAATTCTCTTTAGTTATTATAGTGCCAGGTATTGCTGTTGCTCATTTTCAGGGTTGTGGGTTTGTTGCCTGGAAAAAAGAACAGGTTAGTGGTATGAATAGATGCAAATCATCATTCTGAGGTTCCTTGATTATGATCTGGACTTTTAGCTATATTAGTCAAAATATTTACTAACTTTAAAAAACTGAAAGAAAGAAATCTTCTCGTATGAAAAACCTCTCTGATAACAGCAGACCTCAACAGATGCTTTCCTGAATGAATGTGGGTAGTGATGAGCCAATGCCATATAGCAGTACTAAAGAAGGAAAGCAGAATGCCAACGCCGATAACGAGGTTGCAAAGTTTTGGATTAAGTTTGCTACTGAGTTGCTATAATACCTGAAGTAAGAAAAAGGCGGCATTGCAGACTCGAAAACAGTGATGTTTGCTATATTGTTTTTTATTCCTGATATCATAACAACTGTAAACATCAGTGCAGGTGCAGTATCAACTTAAAAATAAGCGCTAGCTCAAATGCGATAATTCATTTTCTCCAACCATCAAATTTTATTTGCAGGCTATAGAAAATAACGCCAGCGGTACAATAGTAGCAGCCAGCTTATCAAATACTTCGTTGAGAGGAGAGGGTTGATAAATAGAGAACGAATATGAGCGAAGCGATGCAGGCTAAAAGGAGGAAAGCTTAATACTTTTTATATTATTGATGGCAGAGGTTTGCTCATTTCCTGAAGCTCTTATTGCTATTATAATTCCTGCTGTTGAAAGCAGCATAAAAGGTGCCTGGTCGGCTATAACACCCCTGCTTAGGTGCTGTGCGTAAAATAGGCGATGATGAGTGGAAAGCCTACAAATGATGTATTGCACAAACCTGTGGTAAGTCTCAGCCCGGCTTTGGTATGATTATCCAGTCTGCGGGCAGAAGCGTATATGCTCACCGCTATCCAGGAGCAGCGCAATGTCACGGGCATCAGCGCAGGCAGTAGTAAATCTTTTGTCCAATGTATGTATGGGAGATATTTAAAAGAAACCGCTGGCAGCGCAAGATGTATGATCCATGCATTAACACCTTTATAGGTATCAGCAGAAAGCGAAGAAAAACGTTGCAGAAGACAACCTGCCAATATACATACTCCAATCAATACGAAATTTCGCCATTGTATGACCAGGATTAATTACCCGCCATCTCAACAAAAATATATTATTTATTTCATTTTGCCTGATTTTTTTCAGGCTAACGCACAGTACAAACAGAGTAAAACGGCAATAATAATAATAATCAGCCGCAGGCGAAGTTGCCCGATTATTACCGGTAAGCACCGGATATTTAATGAGCAATATTAAGGTGATACCGGCGGTTCAAAATCAATCTCTTCCAATTTTTTTCTGCACTTTTCCAGCATTTCAGCGGAATTATCAACCCCAATAATTTTTATCCCAGTCTCAAGCATGGAGCCGATACTAATCATAGTAGTACCAGTGGAGCATCCAAGGTCATATACTAACGTTCCTTTTTTTGCATGCGTTGCCGTTAATTCGGCAATCATTCTTTGCATTTCAATGTAAAATGGTACGGAGCGGGTTACCATATCATCAAAAACCCTGGCTACCTGTTCACTAAATTTAAAATCGCCAGCTCTCATTTTATCCCGGAACACCTCGTCTTTCAGCATAAGTATTGTGTTATAGTAAAAATAGTTTTATCACATGCAAAAGCCAGCAAGCGTAACCAAATATTAACTTTATTTAACGTTGAGCCCTGCAAGAATGATGCTAAATATCAGCAAAGAGCAATCTGCTGAAACGTGTACTCAAAAGCCATGCTTGAGGAATACGAAATATAAAAAAAAGTGCGCAGTTCTTACGAATTGCGCACAGGTTGAGGAAAATTTTCCCGAAAAATTTGCAAACTGTATTTACATTTTTACTCCAAGGGTTATGCCGTATACTTTAGGATCGCCAAGATGAACAGCGCCAAAATCATAGGCATAAGCAATGTATTTTGAAGAAGTAAGATTTCTTCCCCAGAACATCAACTCCGCATGTTTTGAAGAGATCCCAAATCTCGTATTAAGAAGGCTATAGCCTTTTTGCGATATCGTATTGGCAAGATCAAAGTACTGTTTACCAATGTACATCCATTCGCCACGAACCACCAGTTTAAGTTGCTGTTTGGTTCCCAGGTTATAGCTGTACTGTACAGCCAGCATTGATGTTACATCTGGTGTATAAATCTGTTTTTTGCCGTCAAGGTCAACTGAACTTCCGTTTTGAGACAGTTTAAGACTACCGTATGACGCGTGCGTATAACCGAAGTTATAATTAAGCTGCAGTCCTTTAACCGGCGTGCTGGATAATTCCAGTTCCGCCCCTTTACTATTTAACTTACCGGCATTCCTTATAATAGTAATAGCATCAGGTAGCACCAGGGTTGGAACCTGTACGCCCGTAACATTAGTATAGAAGAATGCGAGGTTAGCATGAAGCTTTTCGTTGAAGAAACTGTTTTTAATACCTACTTCTATATTGTTGCTGTATTCAGGTGAATACACATACAATGGAGGCTGTGAGGGGTCTTGCGAAAGCTGGGTCATACCGCCTGTGCGGAAGCCTCGGCTATACGTTGCATATAGATTGCTTGCTGCTGAAAGATGATATGCTAAACCGGCTTTAGGAGAAAATGCACTGTAATGGGTAGCCGCAGATGTATCGGGCAGCGTTACCATTGATGCTTCTCCATCTTTCTGATACTCGCCCATCAGATTGTACTTCTTATACTCGTAGTCGTAACGCAAGCCAGCGGTAAGGTCAAGTTTATCAGTAATAGCATAAGTAGCCTGCCCATAAAATGCAATGCCATTGCTTTTGCCCGTTGTGGTATTGATAGTAGAAAAATTAACATCAGGCACACCTAACAGCCCGGCGTCATTTCCATAATGTGTAGCCTGTTTGTTTGGACGGTCATCCGCAAAAAGATATGTACCTGCAGTCCATTGTAAACGCGAAGAGGATGAAGCAGCAGATGTAAACTTAAATTCCTGTGTCCAGGTATTTACTTTGTTCCAGGGCTTGCCATAATTGTTATTGATAGTCACCGCATCCAATGGAGAAAAGTCTCCATCAACGGGTGTTTTATAATACCTATAGTTGGATTGATATGCTGTTTGTGAACTGAAATTAAATCCATTACCTGCATAATTGATTCCCAGTGAAGTAAATAAAGTATTATCAACCATTCTGCCTTTGGCATTCTGTGCCAATTCATATGGATGTGTAAATGCGTCTTCTAAACTTGCCGCCAATGGGAATGCGCCATCATTGCGATGTGCCTGGTGTTTCAGGTTAAGGGAGATCATCCATTTATCGCTTGCCTTGTACTTCAGATAATAATTGCCGGCGGCTATGGTTTGATTATCAAAAGGGTGGTTGTTAGGATACGTGTTGGTGTAATAACCATCTCTTTTTGAATACATACCTGAAGCACCGAGGTATAATTTGTTTTTAATAAGCGGGGTTCTGAAACCTGCTTCATAACGCTGCTGATTGTAATTGCCGAAATTGATTTCAGCGAATGCAGTAGTAACATCACTTGGTTGCTTAGTGATGATATTAATTACACCACCCATCGCGTTTCTGCCATATAATGTTCCCTGTGGCCCGCGTAATACTTCTATTCTTTCTACATCCATCAGTTGAGAAATATAAGTATCCAGCGTGAATTGATTTACACCATCAATATAAGTAGCCACAGCAGGATCGTATGATGTAGTTCCTATGCCGCGGATGGATGTAACATTTCTTTCATCACCTGAATTGGAAGAATGAAGATTAGGAACAATAGCTGTAATATCCTTTACATTCCATAACCTGTACTCCTGCACTTCTTTTGCAGAAAGAGCGCTTATGCTGAATGGGACCTGCTGTATCTGTTCTTCTTTTTTTTGTGCTGTTACCACCACGGTGCCAAGACTATTATCCGCGTCTTCCAGTGAAAACTGTAATGCAGGATCAGTACCCGGAGAAAATACCACTGATTTGCTTACGGCAGCATAGCCTACTGCGGATACCCTGACGATGTATTTACCAGCGGAAATATTATGTAAGGTAAAATTTCCTTTATCATCCGTTATTGTGCCCTTATTGGTATTTAATAAGGTTACGGTTGCTGCATGTATTGGGTTCGACCTGGTATCTTTTATATTTCCTGATACCGAAAAAGCATTTTGTGCTGTAGATATGGATATTAAAACTGCAAATGCAAGTGCAAGTGAAAAAAAATTGCGCATCATGATAATTAATGAATTCTTGTAAAAAAGTGCACAAATATACCTGTTAAAATGTTTGAAAGCACCTTAAACCCAGGTTCATTAACGGCATCTTTAAAGAATTCTTTAACGTTCTTTCTTTAAACAGCTGGCATCCTGTACTGTCTTAATTCGTATATAAACCAATAAAAATATGAAAATGAAAAATATGTTCAGGATTTTTTTGTTGGCTTGTGGTGTATTGCTCACACATTTTCAAATACATGCTCAAACAGAAAAACAGCAGAAGAAAGCAGAAGAAGCGGCAAGTATTAACGCGGCTATAGACCATCAGCATTTTATTTTTAATGCACAATCAATGATACCGATGAGTGGTTTAAGCAGACAATTGAGTGGTGGTTATGATCTTACCATATCAAACGATAAGGTGATCAGTTTTTTACCGTATATGGGAAGAATATATATGCCACCAATTGATCCTGCACAGGCGCCGCTTAGATTTACCTCTTCAGAATTTACGTACAATGCAGAACGTACAAAAAAGAATGGATGGAATATTTCCATTAAACCGAAGGATATCAGTACAGTAAGAGAAATGAATCTGAACATTGCTGAAGATGGAGCCGCTACTTTACAAGTAAGCGGTAACGACAGACAACCGATTACTTTTTATGGATATGTAACGGGGAATACTTAAACAAATAGTGTTTTTTTTAGTTACACGTTTTTATTTTTTGGTCAGTTGTGCAAACTGTTGTTGAACGGCTTCTTTAAATCCCGGAAGCACTGATAAATCAGCATCCCACAAAGTTTTATCGCTGAGGATTGCATTTACAATGTTGCCTTCCCCATTTTTCTGCCATAGCTCATACAAATATGGTGCTTTATCGTCATTGATAGGGTAGGCATTACCGTTTAGTTCACCTTCATATACATTTCCATTCTTTTTAACAGCTTTCATAAACAGCACATAAGCCGCGAAACCCTTTGCCATATTTTGCGGAACGGTATTGTATATGGAAAAATACCTGAGCAGTACCGGTATTACCCGCATTTTCATTTTGGATGTGTATTGCATGGTAATGCTGATCCATTGATGATTGAGGAAAGGATTCGCGAACCGGTCAAGTACCTGTTTGCCAAAAATTTCCGCTTCATCATCCGCCACATTTGCCGGAATTGCAGGCGCTATTTCTTTCAGCATAACTTCGCTTACGTATTCGCGAAATGCTTTGTTATTCATTCCTTCTTTAACAAAAGTAAAACCGCTCAGATAAGCAAGCCCGCAACTTAGGGTATGCGTTCCATTCAGTAAACGAAGTTTTAATTCTCTGTACTTTTCAATATCCGGCGCTATAATCACGCCGTTACCTAATTCCGAGAATGATAAAATTTGTCTTACGCTGTCATCTCCCTCAATAGCCCATAGACTATAGGGTTCACATATCAGCATCAGATCATCAGTATATCCGAGTGATTGCTCTATTTTTTCTTTAATCTCAGGCGCTGGTTTGCCGGGCACTATCCGATCTACTAACGAGTTGCAGAAGGTATTGGCAGCATTAACCCATTCTACAAAACCGGCTTCCATTTTATTGAAAGCTGCAAGCTGCAATAGTATGGATTTAAGCTTATCGCCATTGCCAACAATCAGTTCGGTAGGTACTATCACAAAACCACCTTCAGTAATTCCGCCACATGCACCATATCTTTCGTGCAAAAAAGCCAATAATTTTCCGGGAAATGATTTTGGTGGATGTTGATGAACATCTTCTTCAACATAAGTGATCCCTACTTCGGTTGTGTTTGAAATAATAATGTTGAGATCGGCATTGTGTGCGCAGGCGAGTATATCTTTCCACTGAGATTTAGCAGACAATACACGGCTGATGGCTGAATTGATGATCGTTTCTTCAGATTGTTTACCATTTTCCAACCCTTGTACACATATTGTATATAATCCATCTTGTATGTCAAAAGCGTCAGTACCACCAGCGTCAGTAGATTTTACTACAACCACTCTTCCATTAAAAATGCCTTGTCTGTTTGCTATATCAATAAAATAATCAGGCAGCCCGCGGAGTAAAACGCCGGTACCAAACTGTAATACTTTTTCAGGCAGATTAAAAATTTCGCTGCCTGGTTTTTGTATGTCAGCGGTATTTATTTTGTCGAGTATGGATCTGTTCAGTTGCATTCAGCAAGGATTTAGTAAATGTATGTTTTATAATGCAGGTTACAAGTTGCAAGGATTGCCCCAAACGATAAACATCAAACTATAAACACTGAAACCTGAAACCCGCTATCTTATCTGCCCGTTTCCCCTTAGTATCCATTTCTCTGTAACCAGTTTCTCCAGTGCGAATGGTCCTCTTGCATGAAGCTTTTGCGTTGAGATACCAATTTCTGCTCCAAGTCCAAATTCTTCCCCATCCGTAAAACGTGTTGAGGCATTATGATATACCGCGGCAGCATCTACTTCACGCAAAAATAATTCTGCCTGCTTTTTATCTTCTGTTACTATTGCCTCAGAATGTTTGGTTGAATGCTCACGGATATGCGTAAGTGCTTCATTAAAATTATTCACCACTTTTACGGCACACTTTAGCGATTGAAATTCTTTGCCAAAATCAGCCGGAACCGCTTTATGTAAAAACGGATATCCCTTCAACAGTTTAAAAGCCGCTTCATCGGCAAAAACTTCTACTTTGTATTTTTCAAACTCAGGCTGTAACTGAGTTAAAAAAGTATTGGCGATTGACTTATCAACCAGCAATGCATCCATGGCATTACAAACAGATGGGCGGGAAACTTTAGCGTTAACCGCGATCTTTACGGCTTTTGCCACGCTTGCCTTTTGTTCTACATATACATGGCAAACACCTGCCCCTGTTTCAATTACGGGCACCAGGCTGTTCTTCCGCACAAAATTGATCAATCCTTCAGATCCCCGCGGAATCAATACATCCACATATTCTGTAGCTTTAAATAGTTCCTGCACTGTTTCTCTTTCAGGCGATAACAAGGTTACTACTTCGGTTGGCAGGTTATTTTTTTTAAGCACCTGCTGAATTAAATGAATAGCGGCAAGGTTAGTATGTGTTGCTTCACTGCTGCCTTTAAGTATACAGGCATTACCGCTACGTAAACAAAGCGCCGCAATATCAAAAGTTACATTGGGCCTTGATTCATATACTGCACCCACTACGCCAAGCGGCACACTCTTTTTCTCCAGCAATAAACCATTCGCTAATTTTTTACGCTCCAGTATTTTGTTTGAGGGATTAGGCAGGCGGCTTACTTTGCGTATACTGTTCGCTATTCCCTTTATCCTCTCTTCGTTCAGCATCAGCCTGTCTGTACGTGGGTTATCCGCATCCTGTTTGGATACATCTTTTTGGTTAGCTCTCAGTATAGTATTTTGTTGTTTTTCCAGCTCATCAGCTATCATCAGCAGTATTTTTTTCAACTGCCTGTCATCTGCTGCTCTTAGCGCCGGAGCGGATGTATATGCCTTCTTTATTTGTGCTAATGTACTACTGCTCATTGTTCTGCTTTAAAAAATCACGATGTCATCGGCGTGTGCCGCTATAATATTTTTTTGCGCGATCTGCCCACTAATGTCAATGCTGCTAAGTTTTGATTTTGCAACACCAATAATAGTGTCTTCTTCGTCAATTAACTGAATCACTTCACCTGCAACGAAGTTACCATTTACTTTTTTTATGCCTACCGTAAGCAGGCTTTTACGACTATACAAAGCTTTTGATGCACCTTTATCAATATATATTCCACCAATGGTAATAGAGCCGCTGGCAAGCCATTTCTGCCTTGCTTTAAGATTAGATGTTTTAGCTAAGAATGTTGTGCCGGCTTCGCCCTGCATACCATGTTGAAGGGGGGTGGCGCCGTTTAATCCGCAGATAATTACTTTTATACCCAAAGAAGCAGCGAGTTTGGTTGAAGTTAGTTTTGACAACATGCCGCCTAATCCCATACTGCTTTTTTCTTTGCTCACGAAACCTAATATGTTACTGTCAATTTTTTCAACCAGTGGAATTACCTTGGCATGGTTATCAAGCAGTCCACCTGCAGAAGTGCAGATAATAAGCGTATCTGCATCAAAACCAATAGCGATAAGTGTAGCCAGTTCATCGTTATCAGAAAATTTCAGTTCTATATTGCTTACAAGATCATTTTCATTTACTACAGGCAGTATATCATTTTGCCAGAATTCCTGGAAGGTTTCTTTTAGTTGTAAGAACTGTTTACGGTTTGAGAAATGATGCCTTTCGCACAATGCCTGCGCTACAGTAATATTATATTTTGAGAAATGCTTATGATAGAGTTGTATAAGCATGGGATTTCCCACCGCCGCCGCGGCTTTTCTTTCAGTTAAAGTGCCCTTGTAATTTTTAAAGAAGGATTTCCCACTACCCACGGCACCGCTTGATACCAGTACTATATTATAGCTTGAACTTAATGAGGTGATTTCGGATGCTATTTTTTTGATGATAGCCTGGTTGATCCTGCCATCTTTACCGGTAATAACCGCCGTGCCCAACTTTATAACTAAAACCTTTTTTTGCATGGATAATACTCCTCTGTAAAATTGAGCCGCAAAAATAAGAAGTAGTGTGCAAGATTGGAGACGGGTACAAAAATAGCTGCAAAATATGACCAATGGCAATTTTGCAGCTTAATGCATGAATGCTGACCCTTTAAAGTAATCAGGAAACTGTAAGTGTGTTACCGTTAATGGTAACAGTATATTTGGTAAGTGCGCTTGGTGCAGGGCCATGGGTTACCGCTCCTGTTATACTAAACTCACTGCCGTGGCATGGGCATTTAAAATCATTAGAGGATGAATCATACCCAACCGTGCATTGCTGGTGGGTACATATAAGGCTTAACGCTACAAATGAAGCCGGTGTATTGCCGGTAGCGGTTCTTACCACTATTACACTGCCACTTGTTTTTGAGCTGCCAACCGAAGTAAGTTCTGTACCAAGATTAGCAGTAAGGCGGGCATTGCCTCCATTATTACCCCCATTGTTTGTGGGGGCGTTATCCGATTTGGAACATGCCGCTAAAAAGCTGACGGTACATATAGCGGCTGTTGCCTGACCGATGTTGTTGATGAATTTTCTTCGTTCCATGATGTGTGGTTTACAATTTAGGAGTATGCTGTTTTTTCTTTGCTATGTTAAAGGAGCGGGATATGTTGAATCCAAAATAAATATCACCCTTTCCCCAACTTCCGGTTGTTTGCCCCAGGAATATGGGATCTATCATTCCTTGTGAATTGGTTACATGCACCTGGAAAACGTGCCCACCGGTTTCAATATCAAACCCTGCACTTAACGAATTATATACTTTAGTTGATTTAATCTGACCCGAAGGCAGGTAATTATATTCTACATTAATACTTGCGCGACGTGTAATTTTCATTCGCCCCCCAATGCCAAGCGCAAATACATCATTCTGGTCAACCGTTTCTGGTACAAGGTTATAATGTAACCATGTGGGTGATAATTGTAATGATAAGTTGCGGTTTATTTTTCTTGCTATCAACAACTCTGTGGCATAGCTGGTTCTGTAACGGCCATTCAGGTAGGGCTTATCTGTATATTTAAGCGTAGTATATGCCATCGTGGCAAATGCGGTAACAGATACAGGTATCTTTTCTGAACCATCTGTTTGCCGCAATAGTTTGGCTTTTACATAACCATCGTATGTTTTTTGAAAAGTGCTTCTTCCTATCCCAACTGTAAACCTGTCGGTAATACCGTAATCAAACCCCATGCGCATGGTGGCATTGTCCAACCCAAAAAATTCATAACCGCCATCGTTTATTTTACCAAAACGGTGCATGATCATAAAAAGCAATACTCCTTTTGCGGGTGTTTCAACAGACTGGGTATTGATAATATGAGTGCCCTTAAATGTGCCTGTTACATGAGTAGGTTTTTGGTTTACCATCATGGAATCTTCCAGCATCTTCATCATGCTATCCTGAGCATGCAATGAATTACTAAAACAAAAAGCCAATAAAAGAATATATACTGCCCTATATTTCATAAAATTATTTTACAGGTTTCCATTCTGTTTTTATCTGAACATCTATTTGCTTTGCTATTTTGTCGCTTACCAAAGAAGGTATAGTAATATTAAAATCTTTGGGTATTAATTGAAATTTTGCAGATCCCACCAGCATGCCATCTTTTACTTCAATAATGGCTGGAGTTGAAATTTGCTTTTCCGCGCCATGCATGGTAATGGTACCTTGCACCTGCACTGTATTTGTTGCTTTCTGCATGTCTATATCACCTGTAAATGTTCCTTTAAATGTGGCTTTGGGATATTTATCACTCTCCACATAATTTTCATTAAAATGTTCCTGCATTAATTCTTTAGGGAACAAAAAACTCTTCAGCAGCATTTGAAAAACTATCGTTTTTTTAGTTACGTCAATCGCGGCAAATACCTGGTTGTTTTCCGCCTTAATGTCTTCCAATGGTGTTTTTGAATAGAAACCCACCATTCCGGTTTTAGTAATAAATAGCTGAGCCCGGCTTACCAGTGCCATAGTTTGGCAAATAAAAAGGAGTATCCATATTTTTCTCATGACTGTAGCATTTTGCATAGTGACTAAACAAGCTTTATTTTTCTGTTGTAGTTAATTGTTTGGTGCCCCGTTATTGATCCATGCTTTTATTTTATTGATATCACAATCAGATAATTTAGCTCCTCCATACGGCATAGGTGTATACCCGCTGGCGTGCGTAATTACACCAATAAGATATCCATTGTCAACATAGTTTTTGAGTTTGGCATAACCATCAAGATCAACTCCATCTGTTGCTGTGCCATTACCATGACAACCGTAGCAATTAGAGGAAATGATGGGCAAAATATTCGTACTGTACTTCATTCCGGAAGTATCACATTGTGAAGGAGCCGGAGCCAGCTCATCTTCTGATGCTTTGGAACATGAGCTTATATAACCGATAAAGCAAAAGCAAGAAACAACATAAATGAAACGACGAATCATAACCATTTAATTTATAAGATTACTATACAATCTGTGAGATTAACATCCATATTAAAGCCCGCGCATTTACCTTTTACGGATACCTGCATCCCTTTTTTTATTTTTCCATTTTTTATTTCATCCCCCGGCGAAAACAAGCAACTGATACCTCCACCTTCGGGTTGCAGCCCCAGCATTATAATGGCATCGTTACCATTAATAATAATATCGTCAATAGCTCCTGTTACCTCAATCACTTTATTTAAATATTTTTTATCCGATCCAGGTTCATCTGTATTATACGCTGTATACAGTTGAGCCGCATTAATAGCTATGTCGGTTTTTTTATTTCCAACCCCTGCTCTTGGCTTATTATACCAATACCAGGTTACGCCAAGGCATACGAGGGCCACTGCCAAAAAAATGATTATTTTTTTTCGCATATTTTTTCCTATAAATGTTTATGGCTAATTAAAATCTTCTGCCAATACCTATATATAATCCGGCGCTTCTTAATGAAAGATTACCCGTTCCAACGCCAGACAACGGTAATCTGAAATAGGGCTCTACGCGTATATGATATGATTTCCAAAAGTTGCGTTCATATCCCAGGCTGATGTTTACAACAGACAGCCAATCATTTTCTGATACTTTGTATCCCTTACTCGTTACATAGGGCTGACCACCCGGATGTTTCACATTATAGTCATAATATTCACTGTTCATAAAATATGATGACACGCCTGTGGCGATAAACCAGTTTCTGTTTGCATTGGTTAATACATTGTAACGAATATTTACGGGCACAGTGATCATTTTACAATTACCATCTACATCCAGAATTTCTACAGACCTCAGATAGTCTGACAACTTTGAAGTGTCAAAATATTTGCCCTTGGTATAGTATACTTTCTTTTCCAAAAACGCACCGGCTTCTACATGTAATCGTTTATTAAATCTATATCCAAGCAGTAAACCAAAACTGCTTCCGGTTCCTGAAACATGTTGCAATTTTACAGTGGTCAGGTCAGGAGAGGCTACCGCATCAAGATAGAAATAATGAATGCTTTCTTTTTGTAACCTTATGTTTTTTTGTTTTGCTGCGCTATCATTTTCTGCAAAAGAAGTTTTGGAGTCCGTAGGTAATTTTTGCAGATTGAACGCATTATTTTCCACCGGTGGCAACGTCCACATTAAATCATTACCCACCCATTGCAATGATGCATTGATATTGCTATTTTCATCCAGAGGGTTACTGTATTGCTGTTGCCTGATATTTTTCTCAGATGCATTGAAACGGGTTGGTTTATTTTTTTCAAAGAGCGCTTTGCTTGTGAAACTTTGCTGTGGCAATGTTGATTTTTCTTTCCGGTCAACATTTACACCGTTGCTTAATTTCTTCTTCGTATTGTTAACCGTGTTTATTGTTATTTCAGCGGGTACTTCTTTATTTATCTTATTGTTGCTTTTGGGTGGATTGATTACAACGGGTATACCTTGTAATGCTTTTTCACTTGTTACCAAGGTGTTGTTATCAATCTCAATGGCACCATTGGTAGTCTGCGTGTTAGTTTCCCTATTCTTATTACTATTATTCTCTTCTTCGCTCATAGCTGACTGCTCTATAGCTGATTGTTCAGCACCCGAAGATTTTTCCTGTTGCTTTTTTTGAACAGGTTGATATTGTACCGGCGCTGCATATTTTGTATATACTGCTGAATCGTTATTGCCTATCGTAGTCCAGGTGTTATGCGCCATCCATCCTGCAGGAAAAAGCAGGAACCACCAGAATATAAAACGACGTTTCTTTTTCTTGTCTTTTTCATTTGGATTGTTGTCGCTATTATTATGCAAAGCATCGTTAATAGCTTCCCAATTGGATGCCTTACCGGTATCCACCTCGTAATTTTCCGCGGCTTTGCGGAAAAGTTCTTCCATATCGTCATTCTTCAGGTAAAACATAGCACATTATCCTTATTATCTTTTACAAGGTATTTTTGCAAGAATGCCCTTGCCCTGGCCAGATTAGACTTTGATGTGCCTACAGATATTCCCAATGCCTTGGCGATTTCCTGGTGTGTATAACCATCAATCACATACATATTGAATACTACTCTGTAAGAAGGGCTGAGCTTTCTTATTAATTCAATCAGTTCTTTGTATAGTAATTTTTCATCGGCATTTGCCAGTTCAGGTTCATCTGCATCTTTTAATTCCGCAACAGGCTGATATCTTTTTTGTGCCTGGCTAACGCGCAGATAATCAATAGCCGTATTAATAACTATCCTGCGCATCCACGCAAACAGAAGCATTTCAGGGTTAGAAGCATTTTTATATTCAAATTTACCAAACGAACGGAAAATCTTAATAAATGCGTCGTTAGATATTTCTGCTGCTGATTCATATGAGCTTACATACCTGTACACAGTTTTCATTACAAAGCCAAGGTATTTTTCATAAAAAACCTTTTGACATTTTGCATCATTGCCAACACAGCCCTGTATGATGTGTATCAGTTGTTCCAATTGTGCCTTTAAACTTTACATATTATATTACGGCGGTTGGAATGTAAAGGTTGCGCTGTAACCTGAATTTTATCAAAAATCCCGCTGTAGTTAATTATAAATCAGCTAATGTAGCAAATATTGGAGCATCAAATTATAACATGAAGGGAGAGACTTGCCTAGCGGCAGGCAGGCGGCAGATGTGAGAATCCCTCTTTATCGCTCATCTTTTCACAGAAAGGAGCAACGAATTGTTGTTAACACAACATTTCTACATAAAATACACATTAAAATTATCTTACAATAATTTCAATACGGCTTCATCACCTATTACCGCGTTTGCCGGGCGGGGGTGGGCTGCATCAAAAACCTGTAATTCGCTTTGAGACAATATTTTAACCGGGGATTCATCTATGTTGCCATTAGCATCCTGAACAGCTTTGAGGTTGAGTGACAGATATTTTGCCAGAAAGGGATACATAGCCTTACGTTTTGAAGGTCCATAATCATGTTTTTCATTGGCGAGATGCACCAGTTCAGAGCTTTGCTTTGCTCCATATAGTTGGTATACCTTCTGTACAAAAGGAAATTCTACTTCGGGATTGTTTTTTGTCCAGTCGCCCCCGTCTGAAATCAGCAGCATGGGCCTCGGCGCCATCAGCGATGCTATTTCAACATTATTGGTTTGGTAATCTCCCTTTTTATGAATGGGCATTCCACTTTCGCACGAACATCCGCCAAAGAAATGCGCTGATACCATTACGCAGGGCACCGAAACTTTTATGCGTTGATCTATAGCTGTAAGTAAAAATGTTTGCGTGCCACCACCTGACTCACCCGTTATGCCTATCCGCTTGGGATCAATTCCCGGCAAGGATAATAGAAAATCAAGTGCTCTTGTGCTGTTGATGGTTTGTAACTTGGCTCCTTTAGAAAGATGATGATCGCATTGTTTTGAATCGCCTTGTCCAATCATATCCCACACAAATACCACAGCGCCCATTCTTGCAAGCGTAGCGCAGCGTATCTGCGCCTGTTCCTGAAATCTTCCCGTAGGGTTATCCCAATGACCATGGGGCGATAAAATACCCGCATATGACTTTTGGGCTTTAAGCGGACGGTATAAATTGCCTGTAACATAAATGCCGGGTAAACTTTCGAAAGCCACATTTTCAATGGTGTAGCCGTTCATTATTCTTTTACCATTGATAATAGGAGCTGAGGTTGGCCTGGGAGGCATTTTTGTCAGCTCCAGACCTTCCAGTAAATGTTGCCTCACTTCGGTTGCACGCTGCTGCCATGCTGCTAACGATGCTGGTTCATGTTTTTGCAGAAATTCTTTTCCCTGTGCTTCTGTAAAATAAGCGCCCTGGCAAAGTTCAGTTTGAGCGATAGTAGAAATATGTATTGTTAGTATAACAGAAAAGAATACACTAAACTTTTTCATTGAATGCTGTATATTTAGATTGATAAGAAGAGAGCTATTTATCGGTACAATTTAAATCTTTCTTGCAGTAAATGTATAATGATGCTATAAAAATAATAGTTTTATATACCGCTGAATAAGTACGCCAACACCTGTTTTAGCTATCCACGAATACACTTATTCAGATCACTTAAATGTTTTCAAGAATGGGGACCAAACCAAAACAATCATCAAGAATCGCTTTTTACATAGGCTCGATTATTACCTGGGCAGCCGTAATCCTTCAACTATACCTGGCATTGGCAAATAGGGTAGCTTCAGTACCCGAGACATTCATACGTTTTTTTACTTTTTTCACTATACTCAGCAATACACTGGCCGCTATTTGTTTTACAAGCCTTTTAATAAGCAAGGGAGTACGGCAACATATTTTTTTCTCAAAATCGAATGTTGTAAGCGCAGTAACGGTGTACATCCTGATTGTTTGTGTGGTGTACCAGGTGGCGTTGCGGCATGTATGGAACCCGCAGG
>JBGALP010000096.1:0-16913 GCA_044223805.1 Agriterribacter sp. | reverse complement strand
ATTATTAATTGGGCTGGAACAATAATTCAACCTGTCTGTAAGAGGTGTAATCTGGTATAAAGGGCGGCGCTCAGCAATTTTTTCAAACGCACGATGAATAAAACCAACCGTGGGCACTGCGGATATTACACGCTCGCCATCTACCTCAAGAATATTCTGAAACACACCGTGTGTGGCAGGATGCGTTGGACCCAGATTAAGCGTAGTGGTTTGCTTTTCAATAGATCCATCCGGGAGCTTAATGTTTTGTTCTTTGGTATGTTGTAAAATTTCTTCAGTCATTAATCAGGCTTTAAAAAGTTCCTCCTCTTCCAAACATTTCATCATCTTTATCGGTTCGTGTTTGATCTTCCATGGGATATTCTTTGCGCATAGGAAAATAATCCATTTCATCTACATTCAAAATGCGCCTCAAATCAGGATGTCCTATAAAATTCACACCAAAGAAATCGTATGTTTCTCTTTCCATCCAGTTAGCACAAGCATATAATTGTGTAGCAGTATATACATCAGGCGTTTCAATACTGGTAAATATTTTAAACCGGATGCGTACATTATCAATTAAGTTGTGAAGATGGTATACTACAGCCAGCTCTCTACCTGTATTGCCCGGGTAATGCACCGCCTGCAAATCGGTTAAGAATTGAAACCTCAATTCCTCATCATCATACAGGAACTGCATTACTTTCAGATTGTTTTCTTTAGGCACTTCAAAAGTGAGCATACCATACGGTTCACTGAAACCGGTAACCTGATCGCCAAATTTTTCCGTCAATCTTTGTTTAATATGTTCGTTTGTCAACGCCATTGTTACATTTAATAAGTTCGTCTACTGAATGCCGTAACTAAGTAATAGTTGTTGATACCTGTCGCTGTTTCTCCTTCTCACGCTTTCTCTTCCTACTAATTCCTGTACGGCTATAACGCCATCCAGTATCGCTTCAGGACGGGGCGGACAGCCTGGAACATATACATCAACAGGAATAATCTGGTCAATACCCTGTAAAACAGAATAGCTGTCGAAAATGCCGCCACTACTGGCGCAGGCACCCACAGCCATTACCCAACGGGGTTCAGACATCTGTATATACACCTGTCTTAATACCGGCGCCATTTTTTTTGCAATCGTTCCCATTACCATCAGCATATCACATTGCCGGGGTGTAAAACCCATTCGTTCCGCGCCAAATCTGCCTAAATCATAATTGGAACCCATGGTTGCCATAAATTCAATACCGCAGCAAGAAGTTGCAAAAGGTAAAGGCCATAAAGAATTTTTGCGTGCAAGCCCAACTACTTCACTAAGTTTCGTTGTAAAAAAACCTTCTCCTGTATGCCCCGGAGGCGCCCCTACTACGCTGATATGACCTTCGTCATCTCGTTCTTTGGGACTTATATTAAATCTTACCGGACGTGCCATAAATTAAATTTAAGAGTTCAAAATCACAGGCTTTTCAAAGGGTGAGACCTTAGTCTTCCCACTTCAAAGCTCCCTTCTTAATTATATAATAAAAGCCTGCAAGAAAAAAGCCAACAAATGCCAGCACAGCAGTGAAACCTTCCCAGCCCAGTTGCCTGAAATTAATGGCATAAGGATAAAAGAAGATTACCTCCACATCAAACAACACAAACAATATTGCAACTAAAAAATATTTAACCGCTAAAGGCTGGCGCGCATTGCCACTGGCTTCTATACCGCTTTCAAAGTTTTCCAGTTTTTCAGCCGTACCTCTTTTAGGACCTAATAAATGTGTGAGAATCATCATTACGGCTACAAAGCCAAGCGCAAAAATCAATTGCAAAGCAATAGGGAAGTAATTATACGAACTGTTAACGTCTGCTACAGAAGATGCTGGATGGGACTGAAGTATAAAAAACGTTATCATCTCGTCTCAAGATTTACTTTGCACAGTAAAACGGAGCAACAGCATTCTTATTTGACAACGGCAACCACAAATTTCCGTTTCCTGTGTATTGTGAATTAATCCAGTAGCAAAAATAAGGTAGCAACACTTAAAAACCATTTTTAAATAAAAGAAAACCCCAAAATCAAATTTGATTTTGGGGTTTTGAATATATTAAGCGATTTGTAATTTATTTCGCTCCCGTTTTTTTGGGTTGAGCTGCCGGCTGTTTGGGCGCTGGCTTATTTAACGCTTTCTGCAATACATCTTTGTTAGCTTGTGCATCCGCATTACCAGGATCTACTTCCAGTATTTTATCGAGGTAAGTAATAGCGGCGGCATAATCCTTTAAATTATTGGCGTTATAACCAGCCATAAAACCATAAGCCAACAATAGAGACTGCTTATATTTTGTTTTGTCAGTCTCTGCCAATTCAATGAATTTTTTTGCGTCTTCAACAGGAGCTACTGAAGGTATTCCTGAAGATAAAGCGGCAGTATCTGCAGACCACTTGGTACGAAACGCCATATAGTAACCCTGCATATCATCTGGAAATTTGGCTTTATACAAGGTAGCAACACTGTCGGCAGTTACATATTTCTCACCGTAAAAGTTTTCCCAACCTGCGTAAAACAGATCCGTTTTAGTATAATCGGGTTTGTAAGTGAGAATTTTTGTAAGCCAGGTAGCAGATTTAGCTCTATCATTTAGTTTTTTATACATGTCAGAGGCTGCTTTGGCATATTGTATTTTATTAGCGGTAAGCGTGTCCATGCTAATTACTTTATTGAAGTAATCATCAGCTTGTGCTACCTTATCAGGGAATCTGGCTGATATTTCCGCCATCTTCACGTAGTTATCAGGAAGAATAACGTCAGGAGCCGCTTTTGAAAAGAAAATCTCCATGTTCTTCAAAGCATTGGCAGAATCTCCCAATTTATCGTACGCATATGCTTTAGTACGATACAGTTTTATATCAGCTTTGTCTCCATCTTTCTGAATTTTTTCATCTGCTTTTGCTATAGCACCTTTAAAGTCGCCCGAAGCATAAATCAAACTGATTTCTTCAGCTTCAACAGAGGGTGTAAAATCGGTACTAGCCTTATATTTTGCAAAATAATCTTTTGCTTTGTTTACATCGCGACTGTACCAATAGCTGTAAAGATCGTAGTAAGCGGGTGCGTATGCAGGATCAAGCGTAATGGCATCATTAAATTTCTCCAGGAAAATTTTTGCCTGGTCGGGACCTTGAGTTACATACACCTTACCAATTTTATAAGGTGCTTCGGCCAGTTTTGGATCGAGTGTCAATGCATTTTGATACGCTGTAACAGCAGCGCCACCATCCATCAGCTTACGTTGGGCATCACCCATATTTATGTAAACATCAGGTTCTTTAAACTTTTTAACCTGGGTAGCCAGGGTAAGTTTGTCAATAGCATATTTAGCATCGCCATCTGCTGCATCTGCATTTGCATGACCAACAGCATTCAGGATACCGATGTCTTTACCTTTGGTGAGGCTTATCGCAGTTTCAAAACGTTGACGTGCTTCATTGGTTTTTTTCTCCAGTAACTCTACATGGCCTGCACCTACAAGTAATAAGGGATCACTGCCTTTGGTTTGTAAAGCCTTTTGATATACTGCTTTTGCGCCTGCAGTATCGTGCATCTCAATTAGTGTTTGTCCTAACCAATAGGCGGCTTCAACATCATCTGGTTTGGCTGCAACTGCCTTTTCCAACGTTTCTTTTGCAGTTTTATACTTCTCGTAATAAAATGCTTTTTTCCCTTCATCTACCGACTGCGCAAACGCCGCATTGCACATTAAAGCAGAAGCCAGTATAAATCTGATTGTGTGCTTGATCATTTTCTATTGAAATTTTGGTTTGATTTAAAATTAATATAATGTTCGTTATTTTATTTCAGTTTGCCGAAGCTCAAAGTTCATACGGGCAGGCACAAGATAAGCTCTCCAGAATATCTTTTGTCCTTTTTCGCCATCAAGGAAATTAGTGAACCCTCTACCCAACCCACTATAGTTTTCCTTTACAATATAATACAAACCCCGTACCATTGGATATCTTTTTAGTGCAATATTTGCCTGATAGGGTTTTACAAATTTTGACGGCTCATCACGCACAGCCAACGAAGCCACCTTAACCTTTGTTAAAAAAGCCAGTTGCTCTTTATCATCAGGATTGCCTATCCAGCTTACACCTATAAATCCTATTGCATCTTCGTGAGTTGCTACATAGTCAATAACTCCCACGCTTGAGTCAGCACCTGCTATATTCGTAGCTAAGGGTTGCCCCTTTAAAACAGAGTCAATCATATAGCGGATGGTGCTTGTGGCGGTTTTACCATCCAACACCGGGGTTAATTTATAACCGCTCGTTCCATTCATTAAAGATTTTATATCACCCATATCAAAAAGGGAATCCTTGGCCTTATTATTTACTATAACCGATATAGCATCATACGCGACTCTTCCAAAACCGGGCTTAAAACCTAATGTGTCCTTAATAGAATTAACTTCTTCTTCACTTAATCCCCGGGTAACAATCACCATCCGGATACTATCATTCAGCAAATCTTTTAAACAAGCTGCTTCAGGTTTATAATGCGGAATAATAGTAGCCTTTGGAAATAATGACATGAACACTTTGATCTGCGAATCAATGATAGGTTTAAAGGTCTCATCTACGCTTATGTGTATAGTACCTGAAGTTAAATCGTCATAGCCCGGTATTATTTTACGGTTGGGATTATTATTACAGGCCACTGCCATGACTAAAATTATACAGTAAAAAATGTATGTAGTAATACTATATAAGATTTTCAACATTGTTATTTCGTTAATTTTTTCCTTTGGTATCCACGGTAAAATCTAAATATGCCGTAAGCTATACCAACTACACCAAAAACATTATCAATAATCGGATCGCTTTTCATCCATTCTACACCCAGCGTTTTATTCAACAAAAAGAATAAACCAACGCCCAGCCATAATATTCCCATTACATAATCATACAATGCGTGCAATCCTGACGTTCTTCGCTGCTTTTCCTTATCCCAATTTTCTTGTATTGCCATATGTTTTTTTGGGGAGTGGCAAGTTAGTAAATCCTGTGATATATGATGCAAACCATTATAAAAATTGATAAATCTGCTAATTGTTAGCCATATCAAACACAACGGGTTGCACAAAATACATAGCTACAGCACGACCATTTTTCCTGGCGGGTTTCCATATGGGCATTTTTCTCAACGCTCTTAATACCTGCTGGTCAATGTTTTCCCCGGCGCTTTGTAATACCTTACAATCCTTAACCTTGCCATCTTCTCCAACTATAAATTGAATTTTCACCTTCAATCGTTCTGCTATGTCGTCTTCAGGATGCAGATTTTTTAATAAAAAATTTATCATCGCTCTCTGTCCGCCGGGGTACTCCGCCGACTCATCAACCATAGCTACATCAAATGGTCCAATGTGCTCAGGCTCTTTTGCATCAGCTACCGGCAGTACCTGAAGACCACTTCCGGGGTTGGGTGTGACAATATCTCCCAACAAAGGACCGTCAATAGTTGTTAATCCAATCTTTTTATCTGCAAGATCTGTTATATCAGGTATAGGTTCGGTAACGGGCTCATTGAGAGGCACAATATGATAAACAGTTGCTTTTTGTGTGGCAAGCTCCTTTTGCCTGGCTGGAGGTTGTAGCGGCGGTTGCGCATCAAAACTCACAGGGCAAACAGATATATCAGGTTTTGCTTTAAACACGTTTGTTACAGGCTGAGACGCCTTAAATGCAGATATGAGCAGTATTAAAGTAAAGAGCAAAAGCGCTGTGACCAAGCCTTTTAAAAGATTTGCGTTATAATGCTTTCTAATATAATAAGCGCTGTAAGCTTTATTGCGATTTTCGAATAATATGTCCAGCACATCAATTTTCAATATATTTTCAGCATTCATATAAAATGTTTACTGTGAACAATAGAGGATGCTACAACAGACCGGTGTGTTATAAGACGCTTACAGGAAAAGATTCCATAAATAAGGCTTGAGATGCGAATTACTTTCAGTAGAAGATATTTCGCCGCTGGAACGTATAAAATCTTTTTGATGTATAGCTACCTATAGATGTTCCACTGGAGCATAAAGTGCTTAAATCAACGGCATTAATTGAATAAAACCGTTTAGCTAAACCAGCCTGTAGAAACCATTGATATAATGCAATTGAAAAACGCTGCAGTATAAAAGCAGAAGGTATACCCGGTAAAGTAAAAGGATGGCGACATTGGTTATTACAACATCTCCCGCTAAATGCTAAAGTCTGTAACAAATCTGGCGGGTTGTATACTGATATTAATCATTGAATGATCATGATTGTTATGCGAAAGGCTAAAAAAGTCATCATACGTGTAAGTATTATTTTGTTTTTGATACTGCTATTATCAGTAGCAACTCATTACATACTTTTTCCACAACAAACAACATGCATGCTGGTACAATTCAGTGATATGAAAAAAGAGAATAACATCTATTACAACAGGAATGTAACGCGTGAAAAAGTGAATACACTTAAATGGATTATACAACAGTCATGTATTCGTTCAGATAGTTTCTGGCAATTTAAAACATGCGACCCCATATTTATATACTGCGACACAGAAGCAGAATTTAAAAAATTTGGAAGCCCATATAATGTTCCTGCTATTACGCATTTAAAGCTGGGTGAATATATTGTTATAAGTCCCGATGGAATTAGCCTTGATATTCTTTCACACGAAATAACACACGCAGAATTGTATTATCGTACAGGATTTTACAAACACCAATTTAAAATACCAACCTGGTTTGATGAAGGTTTGGCGATGCAGGTGGATTACCGCGATCTTTATTCGGAAGACACATTAGCAGCAAAAACAAATCATTATCAAACCATGCCGGATGTAACTGCGATGTTTACCGGCAAACAATTCCAATCGGGAACAACTGAAAATATCATGCTGCACTATATGACGGCAAAACACATCGTACACCAATGGTATACCCGCGAAAAGCTGGCGGACCTTCTTGATAAAATCAATGCAGGCAAAAATTTTGCGGAAGCTTATAAATAATAAATTCTATTTTTCGGTCATTGAAATGGTGGTTACTATTTTCTGTGGAGAAGATGGAGGTATTTGCAATGTTTTTTCCATGAACCCTTCAATGGCCTGTTGTACGCTGAGCAAATCTTTTGATCGTATATAACTACCTATTACATGATTACCGGCGTTGGGGATTGATTCTTTAATTTTCTTTTCTTTGGGAGTGCCTAATTCATCATACATTTTTAACATTGCCGGTATACTTACTACACTATCCTGGTGAATATCATCTTTATAATAATACAACATCAGCAATGGTTGTTTTACTTTTTTAAAAGTTTCTTCTGTCATGGTAGTTTGTAAATATTCCTGCAATTGCGTTGTAGCCTCAAGTGGGTATCGCCAATACCAGTATTGCCTGTAGACGGGGGTACTGTCTTCCGAAACAAGGTGATCACCACCATTTATCATGTTTGCAATCTGTAACCCCCAAGGCTTATTTAAAACCCACGCTTTATCGTTAAACAATGCTATATTAGGGCTAAGCAATACCAGGGCTGCAATATCATCATGATAATTTGCAGCAAGCTGTAATGCATTGGTGCCTCCGGTAGATGTACCCATTAATATTACCTTCTCCCCCAATTGCCGCCCTATTGTCAGCGCTTCTTTAGCGCTTTCCCAATAAGCCTCTGGTGTAAAATGTATAAGTGGTTCTGCGGTATCAATGCCATGATCAGCCAATCTTGATAAATAAAGATTACATCCAAACTCTTTTGCTATATTAGTATGAATGGGCTTACCTTCTTCCTGCGATGCCGAAAAGCCATGAAGATATACTATAGCATATTTCGTTTTTTGTTTTAATGAGTCATTATACCACACAATTCTTGCCTCGTTATTTTTTTTCAGCGTATGTTTTACTTCATTTTGCTGAATGTATTTTTCAAGTCCTGGTGCGTCTGTGGGAATTGCCGGTAGCTGCATATTATATACAGGCGTGGCAGGATGTGGCCCGAATGAATATACTAAGACCAACGCTATAACTATAACCAGTAAAATTTTGAACAGGCTTTTTTTAACCATATAATATGCTTGAAGAGAAAATAAAGGTGGAACAAGCACGCTAAACTACTAACATTACATTGATTTTTTTTGCAATCTTATCAAAAGTTAATACATACTTAAGGTTAACAGTTAAACAGATAATAGGTTTGTTTGGCATCATTTTTACACTTTCGATCCTTTTCAGATTTTGATTCTTATATCTGAGTCAAAATATTTTTTAACGTAAAATTTGCAGGAGAAAAGTGTTATGAAAAATCTTATGTCAATCAGCAAACAGTCGTTTGCCCTATCAGTAATCGCGTTTTCAGTAGTATTGTTTTCTTCTTGTTTAAAAAACAAAGACGATAATAATACAGTACCCGCAGCCGGACTCATGGCTTTTAATTTAGCACCGAATAAACCGGCTATTGGCTTCTCATTATCAGGCAACAGCTTAACAAGCACCCCACTTGCATATACAAATTACACGGGTAATTACCTGGGAGTATATACAGGTTCAAGAACTATTGTTGCTTTTGATGCTAATTCCAACTCAAGCATAGCCAGTGTAGATGCTACTTTTGATAAGGATAAATATTATTCCCTGTTTTTGGTAGGAGATACCAGCTATCAAAATGTAGTGGTGAGTGACAATATTGACAGCCTTTCAGGAGCATCAGGCATGGCATATGTTCGTTATATTAATGCCATTCCAGATTCAAGCCATCCTATTGTTACAGTTACGCAGGGTGGTAATAATGTGGTAAATGAAAATGCGGCCTTTTCAACAGTGTCACGTTTTACAGCAGTTAACCCTGGAGAGGTTGCTATTACTGTGAATAACAATAACAACATTCAGGCAAACAGAAACATTACACTGGAACAAAGAAAAGTGTACACAGCTTTATTAATCGGCGTTCCTGGATCAACAGACACAGCTAAGGCGGTGCAGATAAAATATATTGTAAATGGAACTCTATCCGCAGATTCCACAACACAGGGTTTTTCGAAAGCGTCACCCAAAGTAATAAGCATTCAATAGAAAAAGGCGTGGACATTTAAAATTGTCGCAGGCGGGTGAGACACAGCCCGCCAATTATAAAGATGCCGACAATTAAATGCACCAAGGCGGGATTATTCCCGCTTTTTAATCTAATACCATTATGGCAAAACGAATTAAACAAGTTCCATTAATAAGTTATACCTTTAATATAACTTGGATTAAAAGCATCCGGAACTGAGTGTATATCATTTACATCTTGCCATGTTGTATTGTTGTATTCTTTATTTGGTTTATGCTATTCTTACAGGTTGATTAATAACATTTTAATGTAACAAGTTATGAACATGTACGTTTCTAATTTAAGTTTTCACACCACAGATGACGACTTAAAAAATTTATTTTCTCCTTTTGGTGAGGTTTCTTCATCAAAAATCATTACTGACAGAGAGAGCGGACGCTCCCGTGGTTTTGGTTTTGTGGAAATGCCAGATGACAACAGTGCTCAAACCGCTATTCAAAACCTTAATGGCAAAGACATTCAGGGAAGAGCACTTTCAGTAACTGTAGCAAGACCGAAAGAACAACGCTCCGGCGGTGGTTTTTCACAGCAAAGGAAAAGATGGTAGTCCAACCTTAAGATATTCTCTTATATATGCCCGGGTAAATAACCCGGGCATTTTTTTGAATTGGTATTCTTTTATATCTTTTCGCAAAAAACCGCATGCACCGTATTACATCTCTATTTCTTTTCATTTTTATTTCCGCAATCGCTTTTGCTCAAAACAACACGCCGGCTATTATACCCGAGCCGGTGTATATGGTAACGCAACAAGGAACCTTTATATTAAAAGATAATACACCTGTTCATATTAATGCCGCAGGAAATGCTGCTGCATCAAAGATAGCCGCACAACTGACCCAATCCCTTGCTTCAGCTACTGGTTTTTCTTTCCCGATTGATAACAACAGCGCAGGCACTGGTATTCAGCTTATTTTAAATACCGCGCCAGACAAAGCGTTGGGCACTGAAGGTTATATGCTCAATGCCTCCCCAGATGCAGTTATTATTAAAGCAAATGAGCCTGCAGGACTTTTCTATGGCGTTCAAACCCTGCTGCAATTATTACCTAAAGAAATTGAAAGCAAATCTGCAGTAAAAAATGTAACATGGACAATACCGGCAATAGATATAAAAGATTATCCCCGTTTTGGATGGCGTGGATTAATGTTTGATGTATCGCGCCATTTCTTTACAAAAGCTGAAGTAAAAGCTTTTATTGACGATATGGCGAAATATAAATTCAACCTGCTGCACATGCATCTTACCGATGACCAGGGCTGGCGGATTGAAATAAAAAGTTATCCGAAACTTACATCTGTAGGCGCATGGAATGTAAAAAAAACCGGAACATTCAATTATTTTTCTGATCCCTTGCCTGATGAACCCCGCGATTACGGCGGTTTTTATACACAGGATGATATAAAAGAAATAATACAATATGCCAAAGACCAATACATCAATATTTTACCAGAGGTTGATGTTCCGGGTCATAGCCTTGCCGCTGTTGCTTCCTATCCTGAACTTTCATGCACGCCAGGTGCCAATAAGTACAAGGTAAACTCCGGTGAAAAATTTATGGTATGGCCGCCTAAAGGTCATTTTTATGGATTGGTAGATAATACCCTTTGCCCGGCCAACGAAAAAGTGTACGAATTTTTAGATAAGGTATTTACAGAAGTGGCAGCGCTGTTTCCTTTTGAATATATACACATGGGAGGCGATGAAACCGCCCGTAATTTCTGGGAGAAAAATCCACAGATAAAAGCATTAATGCAAAGAGAAAAATTGAAAACCCTTGATGAAGTACAAAGCTATTTTGTAAAACGCGTAGAAAAGATTGTTGAATCGAAAGGCAAAAAACTGATAGGCTGGGATGAAATATTACAAGGAGGTTTAGCGCCCAATGCTGCCGTAATGAGCTGGAGGGGTATTGATGGTGGTATTGCAGCCGCAAAACTGAAACACGAAGTGGTAATGAGTCCTACTACTTTTGTTTACCTTGATTATATGCAGGGTGATGCCGCTATAGAGCCGCCTGTATATGCCACGCTGAGATTAAACAAGGCTTATGAATTTGAGCCTGTACCAGATGGTGTAGATGCTCAATATATAAAAGGAGGGCAGGCAAACCTGTGGACAGAACAGGTATATAATACCAGGCATTTGCAATATATGATTTGGCCAAGAGCATTCGCGGTATCTGAAGCTGTATGGTCGCCAAAAGAAAAAAGAAACTGGAACAATTTTGCTCAACATGTAGAAAAACATTTTGAACGCTTTGATATGGCTGAAAAAAAATATGCCCCTTCTATATATGATCCAATTATTAATACTACTAAAGGAGATAACAATTTACCGGTAGTAGCAATGAGTACTGAAATAACCGGGCTTGATATTTATTACAGTTTTGATAATTCTTTTCCTGACCGGTTTTATCCGAAATATACCGCGCCGGTAACTGTGCCTAAAGACGCTGTAAGCATGAAAGTAATTACTTACAGAAATGATAAACCTATCGGCAGATTGATAGTAGTACCCGTTGCAGATTTAAAAAAGAGAGCAGGAATAAAATAAACCTGATTTTAAATACAGTAAAGGGAATATGATGCATGTCATATTCCCTTTTGTCTTTAAAATCAATCTTGTTTACCTGTTTCACTTACTACAGTTTTTTTCTGATCGGGTTGCTGCTGAATAGAATGTTCTGATTCTACTTCTACCTCTTTTACCCACACAGCATAATTATCAGGATAAATATGTGACCCTGTATGTATAGCATATACCCGTGTAAACACCGCGCCAAAGTATAATATGATGGCAGAATAATACACCCAAAGTAATATTACAATTATTGATCCCGCAGCGCCATATGCAGACGTCATACGACTATGCCCCAGGTAGTAGCCGATCAAAAACTTACCAAGCATAAATAATATAGCTGTAGTAAATGCACCAACTCTTACATTATGCCATTTTATTTTTGCATCAGGTAGTACCTTAAAGATCAATCCAAATAAAAAAGATGTAATGGCAAATGTGATCAGCACATTTACACTATACACTGCTATTACTTCGGCGTGAGGAAATGCTACCGTTAGCCTGTCTATAAACGCATCCATAACGCCGTTAATAATTAATGATACAAGCAATAAAAAACCCAAAGAAATGATAATAGAAAAAGACAGCAACCTGTTTACAATAAGTTTCAACCACCCTTTTCTGGGTTTTGCTTTTAACCTCCATATCAGGTTAATGCTATCCTGTATTTCGCCAAACACACTGGTAGCGCCTATAACAAGCGTAACAAAACCTAGTATAGTAGCAAACTGATTTTCTGAAGAAAGCGTTGCGTTCCGGATGGCTTCCTGTATTTGTAGTGCAGCATCTTTTCCTACAAAATCCGCTATTTGCCCATACACCGTTCCTTCAACCGCTGCATCGCGATAAAAAATTTCGCTTACCCATATTATAATGATCAATAACCCCGGTAAAGAAAATAAGGTATAATAAGACAAAGCAGCGCTTAGCTTCAGCACTCTTTCTGCTATAAAGTCAGTAAAAGTTTGTTTTATGATTTTCCAGATAGTTGTAACGCGTATCATTCCCGTATATAGCAAAAAATTATGCCGGAAAATTATGTTTGTTATAGCACATATTTAAATCCTGTTGAAAAAGAATAGTTGGTATCAGGAACACCCTCCGCAGGAAACCTGTCGTATAAATAATTCCAGTTAAGCGTTGCAGATAATTTATGGGTAATTAAAAGATTGGCTGATTCCTGGTTAAGCAACCGGAAATCTTTAAAATGATCTATCCTGGGTTGATAAAAGGATGTGCTTACCAGTTCAAAATTGCTGACCGGTTTATATGTTAGTGTGAAATAAGTACTATTACGGATATCATTATGATATATCGGGGGATCGGTGAGTTCCTTTTCATATTCGTACATAAATAAAACACCGGTATATATTTGAAAGATGCTTGTTTTATGCAGCTTGATTCTGGGACCCATCCCTGCCAGGAAACGGCTGTCTATCTTGGTAATCTTATTAGTTTGCAATTGAGAGAAAATTTCCCACCGTACATGGTCAGAAATTTTGCGATTATACCTGAGGTGATAAAAAGTATTATCAAGGTATTTTGTTTGAGCCCCTTTTAAAAAGGAATAATCTCCCAGGAAAAGGTACAGGTTTTTCGCGGTTTTATATTGCACATGCGCAAAAGCTTCCGCTGAAAAAACTTTTTCAATATTTTGCGTGATGGAAAAATTTCCCCCGAAACTGCCTGCCCAACCTATGCTATCAGTATGAATACGTTCAGATTCTACATTAACGATCTGTGCATTTGCATTAAAACATAACAGGAGCAATAATAAGAAACCTGAACATTTCATTTTACAAAAGTACTAAGCCAACGCATTTCTAAAAGTGATCAATTTGCTTTGATGACCCTTATTCTTTTATTTATTCCGTTTGAAGACACTTCTACCACGTTGGTCCCTGTGGTTAATGATTCAGCGGAGATTGCGATTTCAGATTGAGCTGTATATCTTCTCCTGTAAATTAATCTGCCGTTCATATCAACAATTCTTACATAAACATTAGAAGCAAGAAGTGTGTTTAATAAAATTTTTATAGGTTCACGACTAACAAATGTTGGGAAAACACGAACCGCTGTGGTTCTTGATAAAGCGTTTATCCTTATTGTATCAAAGTATATCTGTTTACCGTTTGCATCAGTATACGATAAACTATAGTAATTAATTCCATTAAAAGGTTGCGCATCATTCCATGTATATGAATTATTCTCCGCTTCATTTCCTTTGGATAGAATAGTGCCTGTCTGCAAAAAATGTATTCCATCCTGCGACCTTTCAATAGTAAAATGGTGATTACTGTTTTCATGACTGGCTATCCACGCAATTTGCACCTGTTCACGAAAAAGGGCAGCGGTAAAGGCACTAACCTGCATCGGTAATACCGGCGCCCTTCTGTATTGAAGCATCCATTCGTAAATGTTAAGGTTTTTATTCTCTACGGCATAACGCACTTTAGGGTCAAACGCTTTTGACCAGGTTTCGCCATGACTGCCTGTGAGCAATGTAAGCCTTGCTGGTATAGCAGGCTGATAACTGTTGATGGCATTTACAAAATCAATCGAGTTTTGAACCGGCGTTTCGTCACCTCTGTCTTCAGTGCTATGTAATGCCCATACCGGTAATTTGGTTTCCGCAAAAAAATCAGCCCCGGTATGAGCGCTGTTTGTATTAACCCCAGCCACAGGAACCATTGCCGCAATGCGCCTGGCTGCCGCCGCTCCTGAACACGGATAATTCCATACGGGCTCTCCTCCATTGCTGTAGCCTGTAATGTATATTCTCGTTGTATCTACACGATACTTTATGGTTACGTAATTGATTACATCCATCATATCAGCAGCATTACCACGACTGGAAAACTGGGGCGCTATCACAATAAAAGAGTAGGGCTTATTATCCACATAAAAGGTATCAGGAAAAGAATGATTGTTCATAAAAAAAGGAATATTGAACTTCAGCAACCGGCTTAAATGGATTGCAGATCCATTACCCTGTCCTCCTGTTCCGGTAACATCAATAATTAATGGAAAACTTTTTGAAGCATTTTGTACCTCGCTATATGAAGCAGGCAAAAACTCATAATAACCACCGCACTTCTCATTTATTTTTTGGGTTTGAGGGGTGCTGGTATATGTTTGAGATGTAGCAGTATATACAGCAGGCACTGACAGCAGGAGAGTTGTAAAGAAAAGAAAGTACTTATTCATCATGGCTAGCTATATTATATCAGTTCAAAGGGTTAACACAAACAAAAATATTAAATTTCCAGTATCATAATGTCAATGAAGCTTGTTTTTTGAACTACCGCTATATCGTTTCGCCATCCATATTTATACCATTACATATTTTACTACAAATAAGTAAAGACGGAATTAATATTCATTTAAATTGAGGTAAAAAATCCCCATTCCCGGCATTTTATCACATCAAGGTATTTCGAGTTCAATATGACAACATCTTTTACACAGGTCATGCTTTTTCTTATAGCAGGCATTGCGGCTATCATTTTACTAACGGTTAAATATAAAGTGCATGCCTTTTTTGCATTGTTCATAGCATGTTTTATTGTAGGGTTAGGCGTAGGCATATCCACAGAAAAAATATTGACGCTGATGAAAGATGGCTTCGGCCACATTATGCAATCGTTGGGGTTTGTGATTGTACTAGGCACAGCGCTCGGTGTATTACTTGAACATACAGGATGCACTAATGTAATGGCAGGGTTTATTCTGAAAAAAACTGGGGAGCGCAACGCTTCTCTTGCCATGAATATTACCGGTTTTATTGTAGGGCTACCTATTTTTTGTGATTCAGGGTTTATTGTTTTAAGCGGATTAAATAAAAGAATAGCAGCAACCACTAAGATAGCTATGCCACTGATGGCAACTTCACTTGCCGTAGGCCTATATGCGGTGCATTGTCTCATTCCCCCACATCCCGGTGCCTCTGCTGCGGCCGGAATATTGTCTGTATCATTCGGCAGATTAATGTTGTGGGGTATAGTAGTAGCTATTCCGTCAAGCATAGCAGGTTATTGCTGGGCAAGATACGCCTCAAGAAAATGGAAAGTAACTGATAACACTGAACACGAGCAGCAACCGCAACAAAGCATTCATCAACCCGGCGTACTGCAATCATTTTTGCCGGTAATTGTTCCCATATTGTTAATCGCAACAGGAGCATTTGCCAACATGGAAAAAGATGCTACCCTGCTATGGAAAATAATCAGTACAGCAGGAAACCCTGTTATTGCCTTATGCGTTGGCATTTTATTGGCGCTTCTTGCCATGCCTTCTACCCACAAAAGTGCTGTAAGCAAATTGTTACAGGATGGAGCTGAAAAAGCCGGCGGCATTTTAGTAATTATAGGTGCGGGAGGAGCATTTGGCGCGGTGCTGGCTGCCACGAAAATAGGAGACCACCTGGGTGAAGCGTTACCCCTTGCAAGCCTCGGCATCTTCTTTCCATTTTTACTAACTGCATTATTGAAAACGGCCCAGGGTTCATCTACGGTAGCCATTATTACTGCAGCCTCTATTGTACAACCGCTGTTACCGGCACTGGGCTTAGATAACGCTACAGGTCAACTGCTTTGTGTATTATCAATGGGTGCCGGTTCCATGACGTTATCACATGCCAACGATGCTTATTTCTGGGTGATCAGTAAATTTTCAGGATTAGAAATGAAACCCATGCTCAGTATATATTCGATAGCTACTTTATGTATGGGATTAACGGCTATACTGGTAGTGTATCTTCTATCGAAGATAATATTGTAGTGTTACAATATTAATAAAGCATAATTAAATATAGAATAAAAAAAGTAATAACTCCATACCTTATACGTTAGTAAAAAGCTAATTTAAAATCTAACAATTATGAAAAACATCATTGCAAGCCTTTTTGCGTGCGTCATTATTGCCTGTTCATTTGTAAGTTGTAAAAAAAATAAAGCGGTAGATTGCTCATCAACTTTAATCAATCTCACTAATGCTGGAAAGGCTTATAATAGCGCACAGAGTTCAACTAATTGTAAAACGTATAAAGCAGCTCTACAAGACTATTTAAACAGTGATTGTGCTAGTGGCTTAAGTGCGGAAGAAAAATCAGCTTTCCAGGCTTCTCTGAATGCACTTACTTGCGAATAGTAACTTTTGATAAACTTAACAAGAGGTATCTTAACAGATGCCTCTTGTTCTTTAC
>JBGALP010000095.1:0-17743 GCA_044223805.1 Agriterribacter sp. | reverse complement strand
AAATAATTCCATCCTGTAATAACCAGCAGTATAACACCCACTGATATGGAAAACCATTGCTGTAATCCACCCAAATACAAACCTCTACCCATTAATCCGAATATAAAACCTAATATAGCGTAGGTAATTATACGCCCCAATTGATAGGAGAGTAATGAAATGAATTTTTCCGGAGGCGATAAATGTGAAGTAGGTATGGCAAGGCTTAATGGCCCGCACATGCCCACACAATGCAGGCTTCCCGCAAAGCCCATCATAAAACCTCCTATCAAAAAAGCAGACATCTACAATATAGTTATTAACTGTTCACTATGATATGTGGTTCCATCTTTTTCCCAATCCATTTTTACAGTATACCTACCCGGTAGTATCTTATTCCTGAATGTCTGTATACCATTTTCATCAACAGACAATTGAATTTTTTTATCTTTCTGTGCATCGTAAGGGCAGTAGAACCATAGAGCACCTGAAATGGTTGCGCCTTTCATTTCATCGGGCATCTGCAATATTACATAGTCGCCAGATTGTTTTATGCCCGGCGAAGCACTTAAGGCGCCTGCACGTTTGGAGCCATCAATTACCTGCTGATAGGCCAGTTCACTTTTGTAATACTCCTTTTCAACCAGGTCGAAATTTACCTGGAAACAACGATACACCAGGTAGATCATCATTGCAGCGAACAATGAAAACCCCAGCATTACTTTATATCCCCAGTTCATACATTTAATTTTTGAATTTTGAAAATGGTCCCATAAAGTTTGTTTGTAAAATATTGATCTGCTCACCGGCTTCATACAAACCTACTTTAATAGTTGTTTTTCTTTCGTTTATAAAACTTTTGGGAAGTATAATAAAGAACGATGCCTGCCCCTGTCCTTCTTTTTTTACTATAATATCCTGCCCTTGCGCCTCTATTATTCGTCCCGGAGCATTTTCTATCCGCAGTTCAACAGGTATATCACGAATGGTTTTATTTACAATCTTGATCACGTATAAATTAGAGATGCTGTCTGTACCACGCTCCTGGTACAACATGCCCGGTGCTCTTACAATAGTACCATCAACATTTTTACGGGTGATGAGCATAAATGATAACAAAGAAGCAAGTATAATAAGCAGCACGGAATAAAACTTCATTCTTCCAGTAAACCTAAGTTTCGCACCTTGCGCTATACCATTTTCAGATGCATAACGAACGAGTCCTTTAGGCTTTCCTACTGCCGTCATCATACTATCGCAGGCATCAATACACGCAGTACAGCCCACACATTCCATTTGTGTACCGTTGCGGATATCACCCGTAGGACAAACCTTTACACACTGAAAACAATCTATACAATCGCCGGTGTTTATAAGGGGAGATGGAGTTTTTTTAAATTTTCCGCGAGGTTCTCCCCGTACATAATCGTAAGCAACTATCATTGAGTTTTTATCAAGCAATACACTCTGTAAGTCGACATATTACACGCATACGCCTGTTCTCTGAAGTACGCATACACCGCATAAAAAACACCCGAGAAAATAAGCAATGTCCAAGCCGATATGCTTACCTACCGGTTCGCTGATTATTTCATCCTCAGCGACGTCAAGTGATATAGGAGAGAAAATTAGCTATGATAAAAGCGAGAATAAAAAAAACATTGTGTTTGATAAACTTCTTTCTTATTTTTTCGCCAGTCCACCGGCTTTTTTTTAACATTTTTTGTTTAGCCGCATCACCCTCAATCCAGTATTCTACTTTTCTGAATAGCATTTCCATAAAAATAGTTTGCGGGCAAACCCAGCCACAAAACAATCGCCCGAATGCTGCGGTAAACAACACCACAAACACAATAAATGTGATCATGGTGATTCCGAAGATAAAAAAGTCCTGCGGCCAAAAGATCTTACCAAATAAAATAAATTTTGCCTCAGGAATATTAAACAGAAATAAAGGATGACCATTTACATATATAAACGGCAGCGTGAAAAACAATATAAAAAAACCAATACTTACCCAGGTACGGATATTGTAAAACCGCCCTTTCGGTTTCTGCGCAAAAACCCATTTCCTTTTTCCTTTCGCGTCTACTGTTGATAGCCTGTCGCGAAACGATTCTTCGGGCACATCAGTTGCGGTTAATTTTTTTATTGTTGTTTCGTTCATAGCTATTTTTATTTCAAAGGCGTTTCAGGTTTAGCTGAAGTACTATCAGTAGCAGAAGCAGCTCCATCTTCGTTATACAACTCGCCTTGTGGTGCTTTTGCATTAGCAGGTGAAGTACCTTTAAGTGATTTTACAAATCCAGCCACCTGCGCAATCTGTTTGTTGGAGTAGCTTGATTGCCATTGCGGCATTGCATTAATGCCGTAACGGATAGTTTTGAAAATACTTTTGATATCACCGCCGTGTAACCAGTAGCTATCGGTTAAATTAGGTCCCACATCACCGGCACCTGTTTCTTTATGACATGCAGCGCATGATTTTAAAAAGATGATTTTACCTGCTGCTATATCATCTGCCGATGTGAGCACTGTTACCGTATTCTCATCTACGGCATCGCCTTTCTTTTCCAGGTATGCTTTTATTTGTAATTCCGCGCTGGCAACAGCTGTTTCATATTCTTCTTTGCTGGATGGACCTGTGTGCGATACATGAAACCGCCACAGGTATACAACCGCAACAATAATGGTAAGATAGAATCCATATATCCACCAGGGGGGCAGGCGGTTATCCAGTTCGCGGATGCCATCATAATCATGCCCCAGGTCAATATCAGCTTCCTGCTCCACAGGTTTAAAGCGGTTGAGCTTCGACCACAATGTTGCGGTTGGCTTTTTAACCGCCTCCCTTTCAGTGGCGAGGCTCTCTTTTTCTTTTCTTAATAGTGTTCTTATATTATACAGTAATCCAAGTATTACAAACAACTCTAAAAATACAATAGTCATTATGGAATAAAATGCAAAAGAACTCATGCCGGCGATGGTTGACGCGGATGCGACATCACTGGTTTGCGCTTGTGTAGCGCTGCTTATTAAGAGAAGAACAACGGTAGTAATAGTGGCAACACCTGCGGCCGTTTTTTCTTTTTTCTCCTTTTTTAATTTTAATTCGGCTATGTCGAGTAATAATTTTCCCAGCGTTGCTATAACAATCAATAAAAAAATCATCAGCACAATCAGGGTATCAACTACGGGATTGCTAAGCGCAGAAGGCGCTTGATTGTCTTCTGCATGCAGCGGTAAAATATTCATGAACAATAAAGCCGTAAGCAGACTTGCTATATATACAGTTTTTTTTCGTGCGTGTAAAAACATGGTAATAGTAGTTTGGGGTTCTTTAATTATCCAGCGGTATACGGCTGATGTCGGCAAATGTTTTCTTTTTTGTTTTGAATACCCATGTCAGCATAACAAGAAAGAACAATACAAAAATGCTAAGCGATGTGATGCCGTAAATATCTATCCTGCTTATCTTTTCTATGTAGTGAATGAATTTCATATACTGTTTAGTTTTTGTTTTCGGCTATAGTATTGGCATCTGCTTTAATATCTTTTCCCACTCTTTGCAGGTAAGCAATCAACGCTACTATCTCGGCATTGGCAGGCGTTTCTATTTTATCTTTTTTAAGATTAGCGACTATGGAATCTGCCTGTTGCATTAATGCCGCGTTCGCAATCTTGTCGTAACCTGCAGCATAAGGCACGCCCAATGTTTGCATCGCTCTTATTTTACGGTGTTGAGTAAAATTGTCAATGCATTATCAAACAACCATATATTATCAATGATCCAGTTTGACGACATGGAGCGTGGATCGTACATGTGATTCGTACTGCAACTATCAGGATACTTGCCACTACGTACAGAGTCGGAAGCGTACGTTTACTGCCCACTGAAAGGATAGTCATATACAAACTCATGGCTTTTGAGTACTCTATAGCGCACTACTTCATCGCAGAAATGGGCGGATTCATTTGTGAATGGCAGGTATAGCAACCTTCCACATAAAATATCGACCCTGTAACGGCGTAGGCTATGGTAGGAATATTGGATTTCACCAAAAATGTGGGTATGAATTCTATAGCGCCACCAATCGCAACTACTATCAGGCTTAATACCAGTAAGGTCACTGGTTTTCTTTCAATCAACCTGTGCCAGTATTCTTTGCCGTGAGTAGTAGCCTGTGCTGACAATGGTGCCGCTTCCGCAGCTTCATCGCCAATAAACTGTCCCTGCCTTATTGTTTTGGCAAGATTATATACCATAATAAAAGCACCTATAAGATATATAGCGCCACCAATACTTCTCAATACGTATAATGGTTTAATACTGGTTACCGTTTCAAGAAACTGGAATTTCAATTGTCCTTCTGGTGTAAATGATTTCCACATGAGGCTTTGTTCAAAACCAGCCCAATACATTGGTACAGCATAAATGATGATGCCGATTGTGCCTAACCAGAAATGATTAGTGGCTAATTTTTTCGAATACAGAGTGGTACCCCATAATTTGGGAACCATAAAGTATAATATTGCAAAGGCCATAAAACCATTCCATCCTAAACCACCGATATGTACATGTGCAATGGTCCAGTCGGTGAAATGTGAAATGGCGTTTACACTTTTTAAACTTAGTAAAGGACCTTCAAACGTAGCCATACCATAACAGGTAATCGCCACCACCATAAATTTTAAAACAGGATCTTCCCGCACTTTATCCCATGCACCCCGTAACGTAAACAATCCGTTAAGCATCCCACCCCAGCTTGGCGCAATGAGCATAATAGAAAATACTACTCCGAGTGACTGTGCCCAATCAGGCAAAGCGGTGTATAACAAATGATGTGGACCAGCCCATATATAAATAAATATGAGTGCCCAGAAATGTATAATAGAAAGCCGGTAGGAATAAACAGGGCGGTTAGCGGCTTTGGGAAGAAAGTAATACATTAATCCTAACACGGGTGTAGTAAGAAAAAAAGCAACAGCGTTATGCCCATACCACCATTGCACTAATGCATCCTGCACGCCGGCATACCAACTGTAACTTTTTAAGAAAGAAACAGGAATTTCAATGGAGTTAACAATATGAAGCAACGCTACGGTTACCCAGGTGGCTATATAAAACCAGATGGCTACATACAAATGCCTTTCTCTTCTTTTTAAAATGGTACCAAACATGTTGATGCCAAAAACCACCCACACGAGGGTAATGGCGATATCAATCGGCCATTCTAACTCCGCGTATTCTTTACCTGTGGTTTTGCCCCATAATAAGGTAATAGCGGCCGCAGCGATAATTAATTGCCATCCCCAAAAATGTATCCAGCTTAATTTATCGCTGAACATTCTTGTTTTACATAACCGTTGTAATGAATAATAGATACCGGCAAACGATGCATTGCCCACAAAAGCGAAGATGATGGCATTTGTATGCACGGGGCGCATTCTGCCAAATGTGGTGGGCGCTAAATTTAAACTGGATTGTGGGAAATAGATTTGTATGGCAGCCCACAATCCCGCAAGCATGCCAACAATACTGAAAATAACAGTAGCATAACCGAAGGCTCTTACAACTTTGTTATCGTAATAAAATTTCTCTACTTGCATACGCTGTTGTTTATAAGGATTTTTCTGTTTTGGTTGAAGCCGGAGCATCGTCAAATAAAATTCTTGCAGCCGGCGAAAAGTCGTCTTCAAACTGACCTGTTTTTACGCCCCATAAAAAAGCCAAGAGGAAAAAGGCGGCGATTACGATACCTGCTATAAGAAGAATAATGATGACACTCATACATGTATATTCAGCTGCAAAATTATTTAAGGGTTGAGCGGCATAAGATAACAGCCGTCATAGCAGGAAATGATTTTAATCAGAAAAGGGTAAGCATTACTGTAACGCCCTACAATTTTAAACGTGCGGCAAGCCAGTTACTACTGCCGAAAGTAATGAGCAATATGCAGAGTGAGCTTGATGGCATTAGTATAGCTGCTATGATGGGAGACAATAAACCCTGTACCGCAAAAAACAAACCTATGATATTATATAAGATAGAAAGAACAAAACTGGCTATTACAATATACCTGTTAGCGCGACATATGCGTATAAATTTTGCCAGCCGGGAAAATTGTGTGGCTTCCAGTATAGCGTCACTGGCGGGCGTAAAATTATTGTTATCTTCTGCCAGCGCTACTCCAACGTCACTTTTTTTCAAAGCTACCGCGTCATTCAGTCCATCGCCTATCATCATTACATGCTTGCCCTTATGTTGCAATTGTTCCACATAATGCAATTTGTCTTCGGGCGATTGGTTAAACAGTAATGCTGTTGTATTTCCCAGTATATCACGCAGGTGCTGTTCTTCTGCATTATTATCGCCAGACACAACCGAAATATGATATTTTTTTTTGAGCTGCTGTATAACAGGTAACATATCACTACGATAATGATTGCTGAAGTGAAAGTAACCATATACCTCATTATCAAAACTTGCGTATACAACTGTGTTGTTTATGGCAGTTACATTAATGCCAATAAATGATGGTGAACCCATTTTTATTGTACATCCTTCTATAACTCCCACAATGCCTTTGCCCGCAATAGATCTAAAGCCTGTGACGGGTAATTTTTTAATCCCGTTGAAGTGTTTTGCTACAGCTTTGCTAAGTGGGTGTGTAGAACTGCCAGCCAACGAAGTCAGCCATTGTTTTTGCTTATCGCTAAGTACTTTTCCTATGTAATCCACCTCCTGCTCACCGGCAAGAGTAAGCGTACCTGTTTTGTCAAATACAATATGAGATACCCCGGCTATGGCTTCTATGGTTTGCGCATTACGCAGATAAAAACGATTTCTACTAAGTATACGCAGGATATTGCCGTTAGTAAAAGAATTGGATAACAGCAGCGCACAGGGACAAGCTACGATAAAAACGGCGGTTATTGCCGGCCATAATTTTGCTGCATCGTGCATGTACCAGTATATGCCTGTTAATGTAGCTATTAAAAAAACGAGGTAAGTAAACCAACGGCTCAATACATCAACAAAAGAATTTTTCTTCTCAATTTCGGTCTGTTTATTATCCTTGTTCCACAAACTGGTTAAATAACTCTGTGCTACTTCTTTAATTACCAATAACTCAATCGTTCCTTCTGTTTGTTTTCCTCCTGCATACACAAGCTCTCCTGTATCTTTTGCCACAGGCATAGATTCTCCGGTAACAAAACTGTAATCAATAAACGCTTTTCCCCTGGTTAATATGCCATCTGCAGGTATCAACTCTTCATTATGTATGCGCAGTGTATCGCCCGGCTTTATATCAGGCAGAGAAACCGCTGTTTCTTCGCCCTCTTTCAGTACTGACACCGCCACAGGAAAGTAGGATGTATAATCTCTTTCAAACGATAATTGCTGGTACGTTTTATTTTGCACCACCCTGCCAGCCAGCATAAAAAAAACAATTCCAGTCATAGAATCAAAATAGCCGCTGCCTGTATTAGTTATTATTTCATATACACTACGCGTAAACGTAATGATGACGGCAAGCGCTATTGGTGCATCAATATTCAGATATTTATGGCGCAGACTTTTCCATGATGATTGATAAAAAGGCAAAGCGGAATAAAAAAATACAGGTAGGGCAAGCACAAGATTTATCCATCTGAAAACAGCCCTCAGCAATCCATCTCCGGCATCAATACCAAAATATTCCGGAAAGCTCATCAACATAATATTCCCAAAGCAAAAACCGGCAACGCCTAATTGGTATACCAGGCTTTTATCAAACAGTGGACGTTTCTCTTTCAGATCGTTAAGGCTGATGTAAGGCTCATACCCAATACTGGTAAGCAGTTCCACTACCTTACGCAATGAAGTTTCGCCATGTAAAAAAATCACTTTTACTTCTTTGCGTGTAAAGTTTACGGTAGCTGAAATAACGCCCTTATCGAGCTTATGCAGATTTTCGAGAAGATATAGGCAGGAACTACAGTGTATCTGCGGTAAGTAAAACGTTATATGTACCTGTGCCTCATCCTTAAAACTGATTAATTGTTCCTGGATAACGGCATCGTCCAGGAAGGCAAACTTATCCTTCCTTACTTTTATTTTCCTGCTAAGTCCGGGGTTTTCATTAAGATCGTAATAAGTACAAAGATTATTATTGTTGAGAATCTGGTAAACCATCTTACATCCTTCACAGCAGAATGCTTTATCCTCCAGCTTAATATTATTTGAAGCGCATTCATCTCCGCAGTGATAACAATGTAATTTTTGATCAACTAATAAGCCAGAAGCCATACTATATTACATTAAAACGTGAAATGACAGACCTAAAAGGTGAAAAAAGGTACTTTTCTGCATCAAAACAGCCCTGCCATTACACCATATCAAAATCAATTCGCTAAAGTAAACTGAACCCAGGTTGTGGTACATGATCAAGTTCAACCGGATTATTGACGTTCGTCATGCCGCCAATTGCCTGTTATTTGAACATTTGTTTAAAATAAGGCGCTCCGTCGTCCATAAAATTGTATGCTTTTATGTTTTTACAATCGTTCCAGATACATCCGGGCATGTCACCATCGGAAATTGTTTTGCAGGATCATCGCACCGCAGATGTTTTTAGAAAATACCAGATAGAGTATTGCTGTACCGGGCGCTTGCCGTTAGAAAAAGTTTGTGCTATACAGAACCTGATATTTACTGAACTGAAAGCAGAGCTTGAAACTGCCATGCAACCCCTTCAGCTACCGCCGGGCGTACCTTTTGATACTTGGGATATTGACTTTCTTTCGCGATACATTACTCACGTACACCATACGTATGTAAAAACGGCATTGCCACAAACTGCTATGCTGCTAAAGGAATTTGCCGAAGAGCATAAAAAAAAATATCCATATATGATGCAGGTATATGATCAATGCGAAATGTTGGGAAAAGTTTTTCTTCCTCATCTGCATCACGAAGAAGAAACTGTTTTTCCTTATATACGCCAGATTGCTCAGGCGCTGCGCAGTAATGAATCGTATGGAAAATTGCTGGTAAAAACGTTCAGAAAACCGCTTGATAATGTTGGTGATAAAAAAGAAAATATCAGTTCGGTCATCGAGCAAATGAGAGCATTAACCAGTAATTATACACCACCTGCAAAAGCCTGCGTAAATCACCTGGTTGTATTGCAGAAACTTAAAGAACTGGATATTGACACTGCGCAACACATGTATTTAGAACATCAGATACTTTTCCCCAAGGCAATTGATATTGAAAAACGTTTATTGCAATAGCAGCGCAAACACAAAACTTATTTATATTTGCTTCTACATTATACACCTGCTTGCTAATACTTCAAATACATTGTATGTGTTGCCAGTAATACTATATAAAAAGCACCGGTTCATTTTATTTTAAAAAAACCGCTTGCATGCAAATTCCCCAGAATACTGACCATCTTAGCTCTCTGTTTGAAAATGCTACCGAGGGCATTATTCTAACGGATGGTGCGGGCAGTATAAAACTTGTAAATCCGGCAGCCGAAAATATGTTTCAATACCAGGGCGATGATCTGGTTGGAAAACCTATAGAGGTATTGATTCCTGAACAGTTCAAAAAGCATCATCATGAATTGAGGAACAGCTTTTATAACAATCCTTCCAACAGGGTAATGGGGCATAACCGCGATCTCTATGGCAGAAAAAAAGATGGTACTGATCTGCCTGTTGAGGTAAGTCTTAGCCACTATCGAAAAAACGATGAGTTGTTTGTAATTGCATTTATTGTTGACATTACACGTAGAAAAGAAATAGAACACAACATGCGGCAACAACAATTGCAACTGGAGCAAATCAGCAATCAGATACGCCAACTTAACGCGGAGCTGGAAATAAAGGTAGAAGAGCGCACGATGATATTAAAGGAAGCGTTGCAAAAACTGGAACAATCTCAAACCGAGCTGAGTGAGGCCCTTGATAAAGAAAGACAGTTGAATGAAATAAAAAGCCGTTTTGTATCTATGGCCTCTCATGAGTTCAGAACGCCATTGAGTACCGTATTGTCTTCGGCTACGCTTCTTGCAAAATATACACAAGCCGATGATCAGGATAAACGAAACCGGCATATCGGCAAAATAAAAGGATCTGTAAAACACCTGAATGACATACTGGAAGATTTTCTATCGCTGGGCAAACTGGATGAAGGCAAGGTTGAAAGCAATCTGCATTTGTTTGATGTAAAAGAGTGTGTGCTTGATGTGATTGATGAAATGAAACCGCTGCTAAAAAACGAACAACATATAGAAGTACATTTTGAAGGAACAGCGATGGTACAATCAGATAAAAAACTCCTTCGCAATATCATTATAAACCTGTTGAGTAACGCCATTAAATTTTCAAACGAGAACGATAGTATAAGCGTGCAGTGCAATACTGATGACAAGTTTATCACTATAGCCGTAAAAGACCATGGCATTGGCATAGGAGAGGAAGATCAACGCCATTTATTCTCCAGTTTTTTTAGAGGAGGAAATGCACTCAACATACAGGGCACAGGCCTTGGATTGCACATTGTACAACGCTATACCAACCTTTTGGGCGGTACTGTAACACTTGCCAGCAGGCTAAACCAGGGAACCACCGTTACTGTTTCCATTCCATCTAATCAAAGCACATGAAATCTATTTTAGTAATCGAAGACAATATAGACATCAGGGAAAATACAGCGGAAATACTTGACCTGGCGGGATACAAAACTTTCACGGCTGAAAATGGCAAACGCGGTGTGGAGCTCGCACTTCAGCAGAAACCTGATCTCATTATATGCGATATAATGATGCCCGAACTTGACGGCTATGGCGTGCTGCATTTGCTGAGAAAAAATGAAGACACACGCAATACGCCATTTATTTTTCTTACAGCTAAAATAGAAAGAACAGATTTTAGAAAAGGAATGGAGATGGGCGCCGATGATTATATTACCAAACCTTTTGAAGATATAGAATTGCTGAATGCCATAGATATACGCTTGAAAAAAGCGGAAACGCTGGTAAAAAAACATACGCTTTCGCAAGAGGGCATACAGGAGTTTTTAAAAGATGTAAAAAATGCCGGATTAATCAGCAAGCTGTCTGAACAATATAATATAGAAACCTATACAAAAAAGCAATCCATATACAGCGAAGGCAAGCGACCCAAATTTTTATATTTTCTTATAAGCGGAAAAGTAAAAGGCTACAGAACGCATGAAGACGGAAAAGAATATATTACGAACATTTTGGGGGATGGAGATTTTATTGGTTATACAGCTATTATTGAAGACAAGAATTATGATGACAGCGCAGTAGTATTAGAAGATGCCGAGATATTACAATTGCCTAAGGAAGATTTTTTAGAGATGATTTATGCAGACATTTCTGTTGCCAACAGGTTCATTCATATTATTACGCAGAATGTAAAAGATAAAGAAGAAAGATTATTGAACCTGGCTTATGGATCTTTGCGCAAAAGAGTTGCTAAAGCCCTGGCTGATCTTCATAATAAATACAACCCTGGCAATACAAACAATGCCATAGATATTTCAAGAGATGATATTGCCCACTATATAGGAACAGCAACAGAATCACTTATACGCACACTTAGTGATTTTAAGGCTGAAAAATTAATAGAAATCAAAGAGGGGAAAATTAGAGTAACCGATATAGAGAAATTAAATAACTTGTTGTATTGATTGTTTGTTTATACGGGTTGACTAAAATGGTTCTCCATGCGTTTGCCTTATGAGCTTTTCTACTACTGATGGAAATGGATGAAGCGCCTGTATAAAGTAATTAGTAACCCAACCCTTGCCAAACATACCCTGTATAAACCGACCAGCTTTGAGTCGTTTGCTGAAATGTGCGTTCCAGTTAGCCTGGTAAGTGGCTTCCATTTCTGTGCGACTGATCTTTCCCTGAAGAAAAATATGGATCTGTTCAAATGCCAGCTTACTTCCATGCATTGCCATACTCATGCCATTACCGCAAAGCGGTGCAATCATACCGGCGGCATCTCCTGTCATTACAATATGGTGTTCCAATTGCGTTTTCCTATTGAAGCTGATCTGTGCAATCGTTTCAGGTGTTTCGTATAAAAATTCCGACTCAGCAAAAATTTTATCCAGGTGTGGATTCTTACGCAATATCTTCTGCTCAAGTTCTGCTATGGAATTGTTACAGCGTTTCAGGTTTTTAGCAGTGGTTAAATAGCAAAGACAATATTTATCATCTTCTATTCCCGAAATACCACAATAACCATCTTCAAAATTGTGCAAAGCAATATAATCCCTGGGGAAATTTGTTTTGATATGATATTTAACGCCGATATAGTTGTTGAGCTTTCCAGGTTTTTTCTGAATAAAAGCTCTTTTCATTTTTACATCAAGGTTGCTTCTTTTGCCAAATGTGCCACAGGCTAATTTTGCCTTATACATTTTGCTTCCACATTGTACGTGAAAATGCCCATCGTTAAACCACACATGGTCAACACGTGTTTGTTCCATTATAGTAGTGCCAACATTGCTGCTCAGTTGTGCAAGGTAAGCGTCTAATTTATACCGGCTGATACCAAATCCGCCTAATGGTAAACTGTGCTGTAAAGTTTTGCCTGATGGTGCGGACACTAACAATTGCCTGATATGAGGCAGGTTCCAGTCGCTTAAAGGTACCCCCAGTTCTTCCAAAAAATTCCAGCATTCAAAACTGATATACTCACCACAGACTTTATGGAATGGATATCTTTCTTTTTCAAATAAAATTACTTTATGCCCCTGCAGAGATAATTGTATGGAAAGACAAAGCCCCGCGAGTCCTCCACCTATTATGGCAATATCGTATGTTTCTGTTTTTTTCATTTTCCGGTGATGAGCCATCTGAAGGCCCATTTCCATTGAATTGAGTATGAATGGATGCCAGCCCGTTGCATTATACTCAACCATTCTTTTCGGGTTAGTCCTCTCTTTACCGAAAGCGGTGCATCATTTTTTACAAGATAGCTTTTTGAAAATAATGCGGTTAATACTTTTATAGAATAAAAAGCCATTACATGACGGTGAAGATCATTAACAAAAAATCCAACCTTGCTGTTTTCCTTCATCCACTGCAGCATAAATACCAATTGTGTTTCACTAAAGTGATGACAGAAAAGTGATGAAAAAATTATATCTGGTTTTACTTTTGTTACATCTGCTGTTTCATAACTGCTGCAAATCCAGGTATATCTTTCATCCGGTATCTGTTGTTTTGCAAAAGCAATGCATTCTTTTTTTTTATCAATACCTGTAAGCCGCACACTAAGATTGTTTTTTGTTGCCCATTGATCAATTGCTAGTAAATTGTCGCCTCCGCCACAGCCGATTTCGCATATGCTTATATCATGTTTTTTTTCGGAATATAGCATTAGTTGTTTCACTCCCTCAATAGTAATGGCATGTCCACCCAGCCAGGTGTTGATAAAATCAAGCTCTTTCATATTCTGCCTGATGTCTTCAAACGGAATATCATCATTATCTAATAACTCTTTAGTGTAAGAGCGATGGGTGAGAAACATAAACTAATATACGTAAGTTGTAAGAAAAGAAATGCGCGTTTTGTTTTTTTATCTAAGTTTTAAAATAGTAGATCCTGATGTTCGTAAATTAATAATTTCTGCGTAGTTGAACATTGTATTGGCAAAACCTTATTACCTTAGTAATTACGGCCAATTACGGAATTCACCTTATTACTTTCAATACTGCAAGCCATGAAAATCGAATATCACAATCTGTACACCCATTTTATTTTGATAACACAAAACCGGATGCCGCTGATTGCCGGACATTACCGTGAAAGAATAGAAAAGTATATTACTGGCATAGTTAATAACAGCGCTTCGAAACTATACAGTATTTATGCCAATCCTGAACACATGCATTTTTTAGTATCCCGCTCTCCTAAGCTTTCAGAAGAGACCCTGCTTTCAATAGTAGCAGACAGCTCTACAAAATTCATTCGGGATAATAAATTATGTGCCGGAAACTTTGCATGGCAGCAATCAGCGTCAGCATTCTCTGTTTCAAAAGGAGATGTTGATAAAGTGTGCAAATACATACTTAATCAACCGGAGCATCACAAAAAAATAAGTTTTGCTCAGGAATATGACAGTTTTTTAAAGCATTACCAGAAAACATTGAAATGGGATGCATAAGGTAATAAGGTTATTCTTAAGATGTAGTTCTTGTTACTAAGGTAATAAGGTTTGCCAGGATTTTTTTAAACCTAAAAATAGCATCTCCTCTTCAGTAGAAATTTTTCATGAATAACACAGCTAAATCTATGATTTGAAACATTCTCAAAAATATCATATTTCCTAAGTTTAGTAATAGAACCTGATACTGTAATCTACCTTATTACTTTAGTAATAATATCAATTAGAAAATCAACTTATATGGTAGAATTTATTATGAAAGTTAGAAGGTCTTTCCAAACAGTAACTTCAAAATAGGGTTGGTGCTAAAACCTTATTACCTTCTATGTGCAGCTGGCAACAAATGTTTCCATAGTCAACCCCGGACCAAATGCGGCGCCTAGAATCTTTTCGCCTTTCTGCGGTTTTGTTTCCAGCATTTCTTTTAAGACAAACAATATGGTGGGAGAAGACATATTGCCGTAATTATCCAGGATATAATAACTGTCACGCAGCGCATCTGGCTGCAGGTGCAAACTTTTGCTTACAGATTCCAATATGCGCTTACCGCCGGGATGAATACACCAGCGCGTAATCTGGTCTTTATTAATATTACCTGCATGTAATGCCCTGTTCACTAACTGTTCAAAATCTTCTTCTATAAGGTCTGGAATGTAACCGCTCAATGTCATTAAAAACCCTGATGACGATAATTCCCATGCCATATCTTTTCTGCCCTTTGGTATCACTTCTGCATAAAAATGTTGTAGTTCCAAACCTGCTAAGGCATTATTGCTATGTGTTACCAATACCGCTGCCGAACCATCGGCAAATAACATGCTCGAAGCGATATTATCCATCGTAGCTTCCCGCTGAAAATGCAATGTGCAAAGCTCCGTACAAACAATCATCACTTTAGCGGTTTCTTCGTTTCTGCAAATCGCGTCAGCCATTTTTAATGCATGTATAGCTGCATAACAGCCCATAAAGTTTACCGATGTTCTGTAAGTAGTATTGGGCAGATCCATCAGGTCCATAATTTGCAGATCAAGTCCGGGAGCGCTCATTCCTGTACAACTTACTGTAATAAGATGGGTGATGTCTGAAGAAGATATAATGTTTTCAATACAGTTGCGTATAGCATCTACTGAAAGCGGCGCCGCATGTTTATTGTACAACGCCATTCGTTGCTCAAGCGAAGGAAAGGGTTCAAGATTCTCCGTTTGGGGATAAAACTTCCAGTCCTTGGATGCTTTATTATAATCGCCGATGATGGAATGGCGTTTCCTGATCCCACTCTGGTGATAGAGGAATTTCATTTTACGTTGCTCGCTTACGTCAGTAGCGTATACCTGTTGCATAAAGCGAAGGATGTCTTCCTGGTTGTGCCTGTATGCCGGTACTGCGGTTGCTATATTTACAATCTTACTCAGAAATGATGTTTTAAAAGTATTAGAATAAAGCTGATGTTAGTACAAACAGACGCGATCAGGTTCATACGCATAGTATGAGTAAAGTCGGCATATTGAAAATTACTCCATGCTTTTTTTGCCCAGATAAAAAAATATATGATTACGGGCGACATACCAATGGTAAATATGTAAAAAGCTGTTACCTGTAAACTGTAAAAGAAATAGTAAGCGAGCAATGCAAACGCCAGTGTATATATAATGCCACAAAAAACAAATGTGCCGCGGTATCCTAATAAATAGCTGATTGTTTTTACGCCGTCTTTTACATCTGCGTCATGTTGGTATATCTGCGTTAAAGGATAAAAGCCACCAATCAGCAGGCTGGCAACTATTGTAGGAATAACAGGAATGTTCCATGTTTTATCAGCGCTGCAGCCATGGTATACTAATGCAAACGTAAAAGCTCCCTGGAAAATCATTACGGTGAGATAACCCAAAACGGGATATTTTTTTAAACGCAATCCCCTGTAGCTATAAGCCTTTGAAACCAAAATGTAAACAACAATGCCTATAGCAAAATACAAGCTTACGAAGCTGCTAAGCAAAACAGCAAGACTATCTAAAACAACAGTGGCGTAGAATAACTGACGGGTAGGTTGCATGGGTTTTTTTATACCTCCGATGCTTTCTGTATCTCTGTCCATGAAACTATTATACCCGTTACTGGCAGGGTACACCAGTAAATGAAGCACTATAAATACAAGAATGGTATGGTATACATTAAAATATGTCAGTTGACTCAGCGCAAACCAGTACACAGGCATCAAAAAAAAAGAAAAATGAAACCTGAGCAACTGTAATGTTGACGGCAGCAAAATATTCCTGGATTCTTCCTGCATAAAAGCTGCTATAAAATTATTTTTTGAATACGGCGCTGTCAAAATTGTTTGTTGTAAGGTAAGCTTTTAGCGGATATGAAATGTCATACATTACCAAAAGATATACGGATTTCAAAAGATTGCGGTTGCGTTCTTTTTGTTATTGACAGAAACATAAAAAGGATTAAGGATGTAGTATACGGATTGTTACCATTAATTGACCTGTGTGCCGTTGAGTATGTTCGGCGGCGTGAAATAGTAATCCTGCTACAGTGGAGGGAAGCTGTGTCCTGCCTACACCCCTTGGCGAAGTCAATGCTGCTTCATCAGTGATTGAAAATTGCGCCAGTGCTTTATCTACCTGTTTATTGAATTGTTGTAATAACTGTTCGGTTTCACCTGTACCTTCAAAAGTTGAGTGCTCTTCGTTCGATAAATATTCCAGTTGCGTTTCATTAAGTTGCTCACCACGGGCATAAGTTAACAGCCTGTTAAGTACTCCGGTGAGATGTTTTAGATGAAAACCCGGAGAAGCCACACCATGTGGTTTTTCCCAAAGCAGTTGATCAGGAAATCCTTTCATAAATGCATTTATTTCTTCTCTTGCCTGTAACAAGGCATGTGCTGCAGGTTGCAGTAAAGCAGGAATATTTTCAACTGGGCCGCGAAGCCATACTTCCGGTTTGTTTGACATGTGTTGATGTAATTAGAGTAAAGGTATATGGTTTATGGTTTGTTGACTGGTTCTTTATTAACGGCGAGAGGAACTATTGGGCTGATAGCGGATAGCAAAAAAAATCCGCCAGAGTATTTTACTGCTTTGGCGGATATCAAAAAAATGTATTGATAAATATTACTTGTGTAAACCGAATAATCTACGCCCACTGCTGTGGCGGCTGCTGACTACTTTTTTCATGGAAGCCTGTGATATACGACCACTATGTACATAAGGTGTAAGCACATAGTTGTATACCTCTGTATTGTTCCCTTCGGTAAAAGTTTCAGTCAATTTTAAAGAAGTGCCTGTTAATTCTGTAATGGTAACAGCATCGTTTTCATCCGGCTCCTCACTATCCCACCAGTATATGATGGTTTTGGGTTTGCTAGTATGCCACTTCCAATTGGCTATATCCGCTTCTAACAACGTATCATTTCTGAAATTTTGCACCAGGTATGTACCTGCTGCAGAGAATAGAACAGTAATTTTATCCGTACCATTTTCATAATCGTCGTATAAACTATCTGTGTTGGTAAGATACCATGTTCTGCATAATAATTTTGTATCGCCG
>JBGALP010000094.1:0-17268 GCA_044223805.1 Agriterribacter sp. | reverse complement strand
TGGCATATTGCACTTGCTTCAGGTCTTTTACATCAACATAAAACAATCTTCCTGTATGTATATCACCAAACAAAAATTTTCCTGTAAGCAATGTCACTGTTTTACCGCCATATTCGTAACCTCCGCAAGTTGCCTTTCCTTCATCATGATCAAATGCTGCTACCGGGTAAGTAATGTGATAAGCACTATCATTAGCCGGAACAGGATACACTTTGTTTAAATTTCCAAAAGTGTGAATGGCAAAATTTCCTTCACGGATCGGCCAGCCAAAATCATTACCCGCATTTACCCAGTTTAAAGATTCAATATTGCCATGCCCAACATTACTTACCAGCAGCTTACCTTCATTGCTCCATGTAATACGATGGGGATTTCTGAAACCATAAGCAAAGATCTCTTTTACAGTATTTTCATTTTGATCTGCTGCAAACGGATTTTGTGCAGGAATACCATATCGCCCATTTTTACTGTTTCTACCGGCAGGGTCTATACGAAGCACTGTGCCCCACACCCTTTGAGTATTATGTGCTAAAAAAGGATAACCATTTTCTACGGCTCCTCCATCTCCTACTCCAATATATAAAAGTCCATAATCAGTATCACCCGGTTTAGCCAGAGGGTTGAAGCTGATTTCCTGTACCCCATGCATATCCGTTACCATGGTTATTCTTAATAGTTCACGAGGTTTGCCTGAAAAAGGAACTGCCTCTGGATGATCTGTTTTCCACTCTGTTAATACCCACTGCAAGCCGCCTTTAATGGAATCAGGAAAATTAAAATCATCTTTTACAGAACCCACCGATTCTGCATGTGTAGTATATAAAAGACCATTTTTAGCAAAATCAGGATGGAAAGCGAAATTTCCAAAACCGGTGCCAAGTCCGGGACTATTAATAAAGTTGGGCTCAAGCTTTGCTATATTCATGTATTCAACAGGATGATTGCCATCAAGCATATAAAGCTTACCTCTAAGATCAACCGCAAAAGATTTACCGTTTGATGGCTGATAAAACAATTTAGTAACGCGGGTCAGCGGCATTTTTCCACTATCGCTTGAAGGAGGGAATTGTGTTACTAATTTCAGTTCAGCAGTAAGCCCTGAAAAAGCAATCTTTGCAGGAATAGGATCTTTTATAAAAGTGCTGTCATTATCATCTATCTTTTTAATAATAGTATTGTGGGTATTTATAAACGCGATGATAGCATTAATGTCACTATCATTATATGTACCAAAAGACGGCATTATTACATGGTATTGTTGAAACAGCTTTAGCGCACGGCTGTCGCCTGAATCAATCAAACCTTTGGGATTTTTTATAAAATGGCTGATCCATTGTGCAGACACGGCTTTTGTAATACCAGCCAATGCGGGACCAATACCATCTTGCTGAAAGTTGTGGCAGGTGCCACAATTCTGCAAAAATAGTTTCTCTCCTTTTACAATACTTGCAGTATCGGTGGCGATAGTTTCTTTCTGTGAACTATTGTTTGTGTTACACGAACAATAAAATACTACGATTGCAAAGGAAACAAAGAAAAAAATCTTTTTCATTTTATACATCACTTGTGGAAGAATTCATTTTAATAATTCTAAAGTAAATCAATCCTTCTAAATTTTCTCAATTTCATATTTATAGTCTTGTAATCAAGCTTATGCATATCGGTGCATTTTAGATAAACAGCCTGTTTTCTTCGATGAATGTACTTAATCGAATACTTGGCACAGGCTATCGAAACAAGCAATTATAAACATAAACAGAGATTAATTTTATACCGGTTTCTTATTTAAAACCCGATACCTATTATGCGACCGAAAAGATTTATTATCACAGTTTCAGCCTGTTTAGCCATAGCAGTTCTATTTTTATATGCTATTCATGCAGCAAACAAGTTTCCAGGCAGACGTTACCGTAAATGCGGATAATTTTATTACCTGCCGCACCCTGTCTGATACTGCCACATGGAATAAATGGTATTTTAACGATAAAACTTTATCGCCCGCTTTTAATAAGTTCGAAAAAGGGGCTAATTGGAAATATCAACTTTTTGATTATAACCTGAATGAAAACGGATCGTTTAGAAACGGACAGGTACAGGTACTCAAAAACAGCAAATGGAATACTCAAATTACATGGGTAGAGCAACTGGTAGTAAAAAGAAATATCTCCCAAAAACTTAAAATTATTTTTGAGCCTTCTGTACTAAAAGCGCAGTTTCTTCAAAATATAGCGCAGTTTAAAAGCCAGATTGAGCATCCTGATAACACATTTGCCGGTCTTACTTTTGAAAGAACTGAAATTCCTTCTAACAAAATTGTGGTGGCTTATGATACTGTTGCGTTCAATAACATTGAAGATCATATATCAGCCTTATACAAAAAAATTGTTACCGGTTTACCTACTGAAAAAGTAACTAATCCAGGAGCCTTTTTAAGTCAATACGAGAAAATTGGTGATTCAACCATACAGCTTTGTGTAGGAGTAGAAGTGGCAGACGACGTAAATACTGTAAAAACCCCTTTTGAATTATTAGACGTAGATGGATACCCCGCCATCATTATTCATACCTTAAGAAATTATACTGACATGAACGATGACGTGGCAGTAATGTATGAATGGCTTAAAAAGAATGATGCCCGTCCTTCAACAAGTTATTGGGTTAAGCACGATCTTAACAAAGACGTGGTTACAGGGCTTGATAAAAACAAGCTTACTATAATACAAGGGATATATCTTTTAAACGAAAAAGTCGCGAAATAACTTTGCAGTCTTTTAATTTTTACGCCCCAAAACCGTTCGTTTAGTATATCCATATAGATAAAAACCCGCTTCAGAAGCGGATCTGAAGCTTCCATTTTTATTTTTTTACAAAATTTTTACTGAAAATCAATTAATTATAAGCATGCTTGTAAAAAAGTATGCTTATCTTTTGGAAATCACTTCTATTTACACCTACCTTTGCGCTCCAATTTTTAACCGGTAAAATGGCGGGATGGCGCCAGTACCAACCTGAAGCTACAGGCTCGGGCAAAATAAAAATCAAATGAGCAAATTACATTTTACAACAAAACATGCGAACGAGGCTACCGTACAGCATAATTGGTATGTTGTGGACGGCACCAATCAAACCGTTGGACGTATGTGCGCGAAAATAGCAGCAGTGCTACGCGGAAAAAACAAAGCCTATTACACTCCTCATGTTGATTGCGGAGATTTTGTAATAGTTACTAATGTAGACAAAGTAAAGTTTACAGGTAACAAACTGGAAGACAAAACCTACATCAACTTCTCTGGTTACCCTGGTGGTAAAAAAGAAGAAACTGCAAAAAGCCTGTTGAGCCGCAGACCTGAAGTCATCATTGAAAGAGCAGTTAAGGGTATGTTGCCAAAGAACAGGTTGGGACGCAAGATCTACAAAAAATTATTTGTGTATGCAGGAGCGGTACATCCTCACACTGCACAGCAACCAAAAGAATTAAAATTTTAATTAGTCAAACTGCTAATAGCGGTTTCGCTAATAGCGTAAAGCTTAAATAAATGGAAAAGCAAAAAAATGGCGTTGGCCGTCGTAAAGAAGCAGTGACAAGAGTTTTCCTTTCAAAAGGAGACGGAAAGATCACTGTAAACGATAAAGACTACAAGCAATATTTTTCTTTGATCTATTTGCAGAACCAAATTGAGTTTCCGCTTAAAACAGTGGAAGTACTTGATAAGTTTGATGTAAAAATCAATGCTTCGGGCGGTGGTGTAAAGGGTCAGGCAGAAGCTGCTAAACTCGGTATAGCACGTGCATTGCTTGAAGTAAGCGCTGATTACAGACCTGCATTAAAAGCAGCCGGTTTGTTAATGCGTGATCCAAGAGGTGTTGAACGTAAGAAATTTGGTAAAAAGAAAGCGAGAAAGAGCTTCCAGTTCAGCAAACGTTAATGCATTATTTCTTTTGCATTTTGTAAAAGAACAGATATTAATTTACCTATTGTACTTTTTCAAATTATCAAACTATAAAAATGGAAAATAGCACTTCATTGCAACAGCAATTACTTGAAGCTGGTGTTCACTTTGGTCACCTGCGTAAGAAGTGGAATCCAAAGATGTTGCCTTACATCTTTGCTGAAAAAAAAGGTATTCACATTATAGACCTCAATAAAACTGTTGAGCACCTGCAGGAAACTGCTGCCGCTTTAAAAACCATTGCTAAAAGCGGTAAAAAAATAATGTTTGTAGGCACAAAAAAGCAAGCGAAAGAAATAGTTACTGAATGCGCTAAACGCGTTAACATGCCTTATGTAACCGAAAGATGGTTAGGTGGTATGTTAACCAATTTCAATACTGTTCGCAAGAGCGTAAAGAAAATGCAGAGCATTGAAAAAATGCTGAACGATGGAACATTCGACAGCATTACCAAAAAAGAGCGTCTTACACTTTCACGCGATAAGGAAAAGATGGAAAAAGTGTTGGGCGGTATAGCTCAGTTGGGGCGTGTTCCTGCTGCTTTATTTATTATTGATATTGGCCACGAACATATTGCCCTGGCAGAAGCAAAAAGATTAGGTGTTTCAACTTTTGGTATGGTTGATACCAATTGCGATCCTAATAAAGTAGATTTCGCGATTCCTGCAAACGACGATGCTACAAAATCAATAGCAATCATTACCAACTATATAACGGCTGCAATTGCTGAAGGTTTAGCAGAACGCCAGAATGAAAAAGCTGAGGAAGAAGTTGAAGAAGAAGTAGTAGACAGAGGACCAAAATTAGATGTTGACGAAGCAGGTGGTGATAGAGAAAAAGGTGGTCGTGGACCTGGTCGTGGTGCTGGTGGCGGTAACAGAGGAGGCGCAGGCGCCGGTGGTGGACAAAGAAGAAGAACACCATCTGGTGGAGGTGGCCCAAGACGCCCTGCCGGAAGATAGTGTGGAGATTGTTGTGCAGGAGTTTATTTGTAAAATGCAATTCCTGTAAACTGGATTTTTTATTCATCTATTAATTTTTAGAAATGTCAACATTAACTATAACAGCGGCGGACATTAATAAACTTCGCCAAATGACAGGCGCCGGAATGATGGATTGCCGTAAAGCGTTAACAGAAGCCAATGGTGATTTTGAAGAAGCTATTGACTGGTTAAGAAAAAAAGGCGCTAAAGTAGCCGCATTGCGTGGCGACCGTGAAGCAAAAGAAGGTGTTGTAATTGCACAAACTACTGCCGATAATAAAACAGGTATCGCCGTTTGTATAAGCTGCGAAACTGACTTCGTTAGTAAGAATGCTGACTTCGTTGCATTTGCTCAAAGCATAGCTGACACAGCTATAAGCAACAATGTAAAAAGCGCTGACGAATTAAATAATGCTTCTATCAATGGTTCAAAGATTGCTGACCTTATCAATGATAAGCTGGCAAGCATTGGCGAAAAAATTGGTATTAGTAAATTTGAGAGATTAGATGCTCCTTATGTAGCCTCTTATATTCATGGTGCTAATCGTATTGGTGTATTGGTGGGTTTTAATAAACAAGCTGCGGAAGCAGGTAAGGATGTTGCTATGCAAATTGCAGCAATGAACCCAGTGGCGGTTAACCCTGATTCAGTTCCTGCTGAAGTAGTAGCCCGCGAAAAAGCCATTGTTACAGATCAGATTAAAAATGATCCTAAAATGGCCGGCAAACCTGATGCTATGATTGATAAAATAGCAGACGGAAAATTGAACGCTTTTTTTAAAGAAAATACATTAACTGCGCAGGCATTTGTAAAAGATGGTGGCCAGTCTGTAGGTGATTATTTGAAAAGCGTTGATAGTGCTCTTACTGTAATTGAGTTTAAGAGAGTAGCTTTAGGATAATCAGGCAAAATAAATTATACAATAAAAAAATCCCGGTAAATAATTTTTACCGGGATTTTTGTTGTCACTATACGTTTAGATGCAAGCGTTTTTATCTCAGTTGTTTTGTATCTACTCTCAACGGAGTATCTTCTCCACTCACTATTGTTTTTGAACTAAGCGCTATTGCTTTAATAATTTCAGTCATATTCTTCATATCAAGCGTTCCTATTTCATCATCAAGTGTATGATAAAAAGGTTCACTATCCATTTTTGAGGTTGATATGGTATGTGCGGGTACGCCAAGTCTTGCTAGTGTCGCATTGTCTGAACGATAAAACAATTGCTGATCCGGATAAGGGTCTGGATAAAATTTAAAAGCAGTTCCTTCCAGATTTTTCTCAAGAATTTTACCCATATCGGTTTTGTCATAACCAGTTATATACGCTGAATTTATACCCCACTTGCTTTCAGTTCCAATCATTTCAATATTGAACATGGCCATAACTTTTGCCGGATCAAACTGCTTTGAAAAATATTGCGATCCAAAACCTCCGGTTTCTTCTGCGGTGAACGCAGCAAATACAAGCGTGCGTTCGTTGTTGTTCATTTTTTTAAAATACTTCGACAACATAATAACCGCAGTAGTGCCTGCTGCATCGTCATTTGCTCCATTGAATATTGAATCGCCATCTGTATTGGGTTTATCTATGCCCAAATGATCGTAGTGACCAGAAAAAATTACATATTCATCCTTTCTGGATTTTCCTGGTATAATGCCTACTACATTTTTTAAATGCTTTTCTGTAATGGTATGTTGAACATTGAAAGAAAAGTTTTGTGGAACATGATCTGCCAAGGCAAACACTACACTGTTATCTGACTTAAATTGTTGTCCCTTTAAACGAAGCAACGATGCAAAGCTTTTCGCATGAGCAGTATCAACCCACACCATGTAATTTTTACCAGATGTAACATATCCATAGGCTGTATAGAGAAGCTTATCTCCTCCCCCGATTTTTACCTGCTCATAACCAGATTGAGTGTTGACAGTAAGATTTTCTTTTGATGTAAATGCCATTATATATTTATCATCTGCAGCGGTTCCATCAATTGTACCCGAAGCACCAGTTTGTTTGGTTTCTACCATTGTAAATTCCTGGAAATAAGCATTGCTGCCGCTGGCAGGTTGCAAACCGTTTTTCTTGAAAGATGTCGCTATGAAATCTGCCGCTTTATCCAGTCCCGTTGAAAACAAACCTCTGCCCTGCATATCATCTGCAGATAATTTCTTTTCAATTTTAGCTACGTTTTTTACATTAATAATCTTATCTATTTTTTGAGCCTGTACATACAAAGCCCCTAACATTATATATACCAACCATGAAATTCGTTTCATACAAAATGTAATAACTGTGCGTTGTTAAATGATAATATCACATATTAAACCCGAAAAAAATATAGAACTGATGTAATGACTCAGGCAAAGTGATCTACAAACTCATCATTTCTTTAAACTTCACCGCCTGCCGTCTGCTCACTTCAATTTTTTCACCTCCTTTTATTTCCAGTAGCAAGCCGCCATTAAAGTAAGGTTCCACTTTTTCAATCATTCTGAGATTTACGATATGCTTTCTGTTGGCACGAAAGAAAACTTTTTCATCCAGTCTTTCTTCCAATGCATTCAGCGATTTTAGTATTAAAGGCTTATGTGTACTGAAAAATACTTTCGCGTAATTGCCAACGCTCTCAAACAAACGTATCTCATTCAGTTTTACAAACCAGCATCTTTCACCATCTTTTACAAATACCTGGTCGTTTTCTCCCAATATACCGCGGTTAACTATAGATGTATTTAAAGAAGATGATGTTATGTTTTCTTTCTCGTCAATATATTCCAGCTTGTGCAAAGCGTCAGCAAGGCGGCGTGGTTCTATTGGCTTCAGTAAATAATCAAGCGCATTTACTTCAAAAGCTTTCAAAGCATATTCATCATATGCTGTAGTAAATATTACCTGCGGCAACCTGTCTAATTCAGTTAAAAGATCAAACCCTGTTTTGCCAGGCATTTGTATATCCAAAAAAACAAGATCAGGCACCATATGCTCTATCTTTTCTATACCTTCATTAGCATTAGCTGCTTCGGCAACCACTTCAATTTCCGGGTGATCCTGCAATAATTTTTTTAATTCACTCCTGGCCAATCTTTCATCATCAATAATGATCGCTTTTTTTGTCATAATGTACAATTTATCTTATCATGTTATTTACCGGCATTATTACTTTTGCTTCTACCATATTACCCGGTATATCTCTTATTGTAAATGTTGCTTTTGTGCCAAACAACAGGTCTAATCTGTCTTGTGTGCTTTGTATGCCAAAACCTATATGCCCTGCATTACCATTAAGAAATCCGCTGTTTCTTATAATAACTTCGTGATGATTATCTACAAAGTCTGAAATAATAGAAACTGTTCCTCCATCCATTCTTTTACTTATACCATGTTTAATGGCATTTTCCGCCAATGTTTGTAACATCATGGGAGGTATAGGCTGATTGAGCGTATCTTCATCAATAGTAAAATTTACTTTTAATCTTTCTTCAAAACGCATTTGTTCAAGGGCCAGATAATCTCTCACAATATTCAGTTCCTGCTCCAAAGGCACGGTTTCTAATTTTTCTGTTTGCATGCTACTCCTCAAAATATTGCTTAACTCCGTAATTGCACGCCTTGCACGTTCAGGATTTTCATCAACCAGTGCACGTATGCTATTTAATGAGTTGAAAATAAAATGAGGATTGATGTGCGATTTGATTGTTTTGAGTTCCAGTTCTTTTACAAGCGACTGCAATCGTAACGTATCTATCTCCTGCTTTTTATTACGCTGAAAATAATGATACATGTAATAAATGAGCACCCAAACCATCAACACCAATACACTATCAAAAAAGCGAAGAATTACTCTGTCAAGAAATTGAGTTTTTAAGGATGAACTGATTTCTGAAAGATTACATACTTCAAAAAGAGAAAGCGTAATAAAAGAATATATAAAACTCCCAACTGCCAGCATAGCTATCAGCCGGAAAATCATTTTATCAAAGGGCAGGGTAAGCCAGTTTCTTTTAACAATGATGTTTCTGAAAATATGCGTTACCGGAATACCCAGCGCAAGTACAATTAACAGACGTCCGAAAAACTTCCAGGAAATGCCATCCCGGTAAGTATATTCCAGAAAGATGTTGATTAATGTAAATCCACCCCAGCCACAAATCTGGTACCACCAATATCTTGATATTTTAGATAACATATTCAAATCTAAACATTTCCGCCGGGCGTCAAAAATATTGTGTTATTAATGGCTATATGAGGGGCTTAGCGGTTTATGTTAATCAGCCGCAAGCATTAATAGTATTGATTATCAAACAGTAACAAAAGCCGGATATGCGAATAATTCCTTTAATAGAAAGTCAATTAATGTATAAATTTGTGACTCTTTAAATATATACATGGACATAACACCAGGCCCACTATTACAACAGGTCAATAACCCCAAAGATCTGAAAGCATTAAGCAAAGAACAACTGCTTCAATTAAGCGAGGAACTGCGGCAATATATTATTGATGTAGTAAGTGTGCATGGGGGTCATTTTGGGGCAAGCCTTGGTGTTGTTGAATTGTCTGTTGCATTACATTATGTATTTAACACGCCGTATGATCAATTGGTTTGGGATGTAGGCCACCAGGCATATGGGCATAAAATACTTACCGGCAGAAGAGATAATTTTTATACCAATAGAAAGTACAATGGTTTAAGCGGCTTTCCACGCAGAGCAGAAAGCGAGTATGATAGTTTTGGAGTGGGACATTCTTCTACTTCTATTTCAGCCGCTTTGGGCATGGCTATGGCTGCACACTATAATGGCGAAGATCGAAAATCTGTAGCCATAATTGGCGATGGTGCAATGACGGCCGGTCTTGCCTTTGAAGGGATGAACCATGCAGGTGTAGCAGATGCTGATATGCTGATTATACTTAATGACAATTGTATGAGTATTGATCAGAACGTGGGTGCTTTAAAAGAATATCTTACCGACATCACTACTTCACATACCTATAATAAGTTTAAAGATGATATATGGAATGCCCTGGGTAAACTGCCTGTAGGCAAAAGGTTTACCCGCGAAATAGCGAGCAAACTGGAACATAGCATAAAAGGTTTTGTGAACAAAAGCAGTAATCTTTTTGAGGCACTCAATCTTCGTTATTTTGGTCCGATTGATGGTCATAACATAAGTAAGCTGGTTGATGTGTTGCAGGATCTTAAAAAAATTCCCGGACCTAAATTATTGCATATACTAACGGTAAAGGGTAAGGGCTACGCGCTGGCAGAAAAAGATCAAACCAAATGGCATGCCCCCGGCTTGTTCGACAAAATAACAGGTGAAATTTACAAGAAGAAGTTTGACATTCCACAGCCTCCCAAATACCAGGATGTTTTTGGACACACTATAATTGAGCTGGCAGAAAAGAACCGAAAGATATTTGGTGTAACCCCGGCTATGCCTTCCGGTTCATCCTTAAAATTCATGATGGATAAAATGCCTGATCGCGCCTTTGATGTAGGTATATGCGAACAGCATGCGGTTACATTAAGCGCGGGAATGGCTACCCAGGGTATGAAGGTGTTCTGCAATATATATTCTTCCTTTATGCAACGTGCATACGACCAGGTAGTGCACGATGTAGCTATCCAGAATTTACCTGTAATCTTTTGTTTGGATCGTGCAGGATTGGTTGGAGAAGACGGTCCAACGCATCATGGTGCATATGATATTGCATATATGCGCTGCATCCCAAATATGATTGTTAGCGCCCCCATGAATGAGGCAGAATTACGCAACCTGATGTATACGGCGCAATTGGAAAGCACTCAAAATCCATTTGTGATAAGATATCCGCGTGGAGAAGGCACTATGCCTGACTGGAAAAAACCCATGCAGGAAATTACCATAGGAACCGGCAGAAAATTAAAAGATGGATCTGGTGTTGCCATTTTATCTCTCGGACATACCGGTAATTTTGCGGCAGCAGCTATAAGAGATTTGAGAACCGAAGGTTTAACACCTGGTCATTATGATATGCGTTTTGTAAAGCCGCTCGATGAAAAATTACTTCATGAAGTTTTCAGCAAATTCGATAAGGTTATTACTGTTGAAGACGGAACAGTTAAAGGTGGATTTGGAAGCGCGATACTTGAATTTATGGCCTTACACAACTATAAAGCTGACGTTACTATACTTGGTATTCCTGATATTATTATAGAACATGGCACTCCCAAAGAATTGCAAAGAGAAGCAGGTTATGATGCACCTGCCATAGCAGATGCAGTAAGAGCAATGATGAAGGAGAAAATACAGATAACTCAATAGTAATTCTTACAAAATTTTCTCAGACGTTTAACAGGGCTTATAAGGAGGCAATAAAGTTTTTGATTGAATGTACAATCAGGGTGTAAGCGCATACCTTATTTAAGCAACAAGCTTTCCTTGTTTACATTCAGCTTAAATGAATGCAACATTTAAAAGATCTTATATGAAAAAGATTTTTTCACCACTCATTATTATTGTATTTTTTTTATTGCTTTCATGCAATACTCAAATAAAAAAAGAATCACAAAAAATGGAATGGCCCCAGGGAATACAACCGCCTGTAGCGAAAATTAAAGAACATCTTAGAACGATACACGGAGATACGGTAGCTGATAATTATTATTGGATGATTGATTATTTTAAAAAAGGACCAGATAGTACGGAAGTAGTAACATACCTGGAAAAAGAAAATGATTACCTCGATGCTATGATGAGTGGAACAAAGGACTTTAGAGGGAAGTTGTTTGAAGAAATGAAAGGACGTATTAAAGAGAAAGATGAATCGGTACCGGTATTTAAAAATGGGTATTATTATTATACACGAACTGAAGATGGCAAAGAATACTATAAGTATTGCAGAAAAAAAGGAAGCCTTGATGCAGCAGAAGAGATTTTATTAGATGTTGATGAAATGGCAGTCGGCCATCCTTATTATGCAGTAGCAGGTTTCAGCATGAGCACTGATAATAAATTACTGGCGTTTGGTGTAGATACGGTCTCGCGTCGTCAATACATTATCCATATAAAAAATGTAGAAACAGGGGAAATATATAACGATGAGATTACCGGAACAAGTGGTAGTGCTGCCTGGGCGGGTGATAATAAAACCCTGTTCTATACCGCCAACAACCCCGAAACTTTGCTCTCCGAAAAAATAAAACGCCATAAATTAGGTACATCTTCTTTACATGATGTATTAGTATACGAAGAAAAAGACCCATCAAATTATATAGGTGTTGAAAAAACAAAGTCGGGTAATTTTATTTTTATTGTTTCCCAGGGCACACTTTCTACAGAAATGCGGTTTATAAAAGCTAATGAGCCAGATGCAGATTTTGCTATATTTCAGCCACGTTTAAAAGATGTGTTGTATAACGCTGTTGATTGGGGCAACAGGTTTTATATCGTTACCAACCAGAACGCTATAAACTTTAAACTGATGGAATGCCCAATTGATAAAACAGATGCCACAAACTGGAAAGAAACTATTGCACATAGAGCAGATGTATTGCTTGAAGACATTGATGTATTTAAAAATCAACTGGTAATTACTGAGCGTAAAAACGGATTGGTTCAGTTGCGCATCCGTAATATTAGTTCGGGAGATGAGCACTATATTGATTTTGGAGAGCCGGCTTACCGGGTTATTCCATCAGGCAATCCTGAATTTAATACCAACGTACTCAGGTATAATTACACATCGCTTACCACGCCTAATACTGTGTATGAGTATAACATGGATACCAAAGAAAAAAAATTGCTCAAACAACAGGAAATAGTCGGAGTTTACAATCCCACAGATTATGTAAGCGAACGACTCTATGCTACGGCAAAAGATGGGTCTAAAATTCCCATTTCAATAGTGTATAAAAAAGGATTTGAGAAAAATGGGGCTGCGCCATTATTGTTGTATGCTTATGGCGCTTATGGTGCCACAATGGACGCTACTTTCAGCAGCAGCCGGATAAGTTTGCTCAACAGAGGCTTCGCCTACGCAATAGCCCATATACGTGGGGGTGAGGAAATGGGCAGACAATGGTACGAAGATGGAAAGATGATGAAAAAGAAAAACAGCTTCACTGATTTTATTGATTGCGGTGAATTTCTGGTAGCGGAAAAATATACATCAAAACCGCACCTGTATGCTCAAGGTGGAAGCGCCGGAGGTTTGCTGATGGGCGCTGTAACCAACATGGCTCCGGATGTATGGAATGGCGTAATAGCCCAGGTACCTTTTGTTGATGTTATAAATACCATGCTTGATCCTACTATTCCTTTAACTACTAACGAATATGATGAATGGGGTAACCCCAATAATAAAGAAGCATATGATTATATGAAATCGTATTCACCTTATGAAAATGTAGAAAAGAAAAGTTATCCCAATCTTTTAGTAACAACGGGATTGCATGACAGCCAGGTGCAATATTTTGAACCTGCCAAATGGGTAGCTAAACTCAGAACATTAAAAACAGGTAATAATGTAATTATGCTCCACACCAATATGAATTTTGGCCATGGTGGTGCCTCAGGAAGATTTGACTATTTAAAAGATGTGGCTTTGGAATATGCATTTTTGTTTCATTTGGAAGGGATTTCAAAATAACATTTCAAATTCAAGAAAAAAATATATAAAAAAATTTCTACCATTAGCCACATTTTTAAACTCATCTCTAAAAAAAATTCCTAAAAATCTGCTAAAGGCAGATTTTTTTATTCGCGGAATACTATTTCCTTTATCTTTGCGTTATAATTACACATTGCTCCCTGACGAACTGATTATAGCTGTTTTTTAAAATTTACGTAACCTTCAGTTCACATTTGCCAACGATCTTTGCGTCAGCCATTCAATAAACATCTCGCCATACCATTACAGAGTGCATGCCATTGCACGATTGCTGACAGATTCATTACAATCTTTACACAGCCATAATATACGTATTGCTGCCATCAAACGCAGTAAACAAAACAAATACATATGGAACCACGTAGTTTTTTCTCAATTGCACGTAAGTCAGTATTGGCAATCGCTATCGCAGCTATTACCATTCCGGCAACAGCGCTTACCACTTCAACAGTTGATCCTGTAGAAGAAACCGCAGCCGTAAAATATATTGGCTCTGAAGCGCAGACAATGTTATTTAATGTTAAGTACAACAATGTAAACGCATCTAAATTTATCGTAACTATTAAAGATCAGGATGGAATTACACTTTTCCAGAGTTCCTTTACTGATGCAGTTTTCGATAAAAAGTTCTCCCTTCCTAAAGGCACTGACGCAAGCAAGCTTATTTTTACTATCAGTGATAAAAAGAATAACTATAGCGAATCTTTTGAAGTGAGCACAGAAACCCGCGTTGTAGAAGATGTGTTGGTGAAAAAAGTTAACTAAGCCATTGAAGAGGATTACGGGCGGGGATGGTAAATGTTTCCCCGCCCGGCTAATTCCTTTTTTTAATTTTTATTTTTTGTCGCGGTTCTCTTACATTTTTTTACGGTAGGTTTGTTACGTAAAAAAAGAACCATGAAAAAAATAATTGTTGCCCTGTTTTTAACAATATCCTTTTACAGAACCTATGCTGATGAAGGAATGTGGCTGCCGCTGTTACTTGGCAAACAAGTGTATGCTGATATGGTAAAACGCGGATTAAAGCTAACTCCTGAACAGTTATACAGCATCAACAAATCTTCTATAAAAGATGCTATCATTATTTTTGGTGGATTTTGTACCGGAGAAATAGTTAGTAACGAAGGACTGATATTCACCAATCACCACTGCGGCTATTCTGCCATCGCAAGTGCCAGTACGGTTGATCATAATTATCTCAGAGATGGTTTTTGGGCTTTAGACAAATCAAAGGAAATTCCGTCAAAAGATTTGTATGCCCAGTTTTTATTGCGTATTGAAGATGTAACTTCCAAAGTAGATTCAGCTTTGCAAAATCTTTCAGGCAATGAGCGCCTGAAAAAACAAGCTGAGATTATAGCACAAATAAATGAACAGTATTCTGATCTCTCACAGAATATTGAAGCCAAAGTAAGTCCTCTTTTTAAAAATAATCAATTCCTCGTTTTTGTATACCAGCGTTACACTGATATTCGCCTGGTAGCTGCGCCTCCTGAAAGCATAGGAAAATTTGGAGGAGATACTGACAACTGGGAATGGCCCCGCCACACCGGCGACTTTTCTGTTTTCAGGGTGTACGCCAGTAAAGAAGGCAAACCCGCTGCATATACTGCAGATAATGTTCCTTTAAAACCAAAATATTTTTTACCTGTTTCTATAAAAGGATTTAAAGATGGAGACTATTCCATGATTTATGGTTACCCTGGTTCAACCAACCGTTATGAAACTTCTTATGGAATAAAACTGGCAACGGATATAAACAATCCGAGTCTTGTTGCTTTACGCGATGTTCGGTTAAAAGCAATGTTTGAGCAAATGAAAAACGATCCTGCCATCAAACTACAACTCGCTTCCAGTTACGCGTCTATTGCCAATTACTGGAAGTTTTATGATGGAGAAACAAAACAGTTACTTAAGTATCATGTTTATGAACAAAAACAACAGGAAGAGGCTAAGTTTTTACAATGGGCTAAAGGCAAACCTGAATTTGAAAACATTTTTGCAGAATGGCCAAAAATATATGATGCCTGGAGACCTTATGCTAAACAACGTATGTACCTGTTTGAGGGAATACTGGGTTCACCATTAGCTAAATTTGCCGCTACACTTATAAAATTAGAAAATGATATACTTAAGCAGGGGGCTGATGCGGCAATAGTTAAACAGGATATTGAGGCAGCTAATGCGGCACGAAAAAAATTCATAGCTGAAGAAAATAAAGTTTCAGATCAAAAAATACTGGCGGCTACCTGCCAGCTATTTTATAATGATATTGACAAGAACCAGCACCCTATCGGCTTTTACGATAACCTCAAAAATACATATGGTGATCTGAAAGAAGCTGATACCTATCGTAAATGGTCAATCGCTGTTTTTAGTAATACCATGTTTTTAAATGATGCCAGGTGGCAGGCATTTACTCAAAAGCCCGATGCGGTAACCCTTCAAAATGATCCGGCTTACGCGTATGCAGGAGGATTTGTAAAAAGCTATAATGGCAAATTCGATCCATTGTATCAGCAATTCCTTTTAAAAAATACTGAATACGGAAGGCTTTACCTGAAAGGGATTATGCAGATTGATCCTAAAAAGAAAATGTATCCTGATGCTACTTTTACCATGCGTGTGAGCTATGGTAACGTAAAAAGCTACACTCCCCGTGATGCTGTAAAATATGATTATGTATGTACGATGAAAGGTGTACTGGAAAAATATATTCCGGGAGATTATGAATTTGATTTGCCTGCTAAATTAATTGACCTGGCAAAGAAAAAAGATTTTGGACAATACATTGATAAACGGGTAAACGATCTGGTGGTTTGCTTTATTACCAACAATGATATAACTGGTGGCAATTCCGGTTCGCCGGTTATTGATGGTAGCGGCAATTTGATAGGGCTTGCTTTTGATGGCAATTATGAAGCGCTTAGTCATAAGCTTTCTTTTGATAAAGACCTTAACCGTACCATCTGTGTAGATGTTCGGTATGTATTATGGTGTATAGATAAACTGGGAGGCGCATCAAATATCATTAAGGAATTAAAACTCGTAAAACAACCGTAATGCATTTCCTGAAAGCTGCACGGAAGCATGTGGCTCTCGGAGAAGCTTGCCATATATTAGATTATGTTCTGAAACAGCTACAATAAGCTGGCTGCCAGATTTTTTAGTGGGAAAAACATCAGGGAAATCCCTGATTTTAATAGCCGCATGTCTAATACCGCGATGGAGTTCTTATTTTTAATACCCTAAAATCAGAACATGCCAGACAGGATAAAAGTATTTCACCTGGAAGATTATAAGATAATGCGTGATGGAATTAAATTTTTATTAACGCAGGACAACAATATTATAGTTGTGGGTGAAGCCCGTAGTGGGGAAGAATTAATAAATCTGCTTCCGCATATGGATATTGATATACTTCTACTGGATATTTATCTTGATGGCATGGAAGATACCCGGTCAATGGATGGGTTTGCTATCTGCGCCTACGTTCACGAACATTTTCCTGATGTAAAAGTTATAGCACATTCAGTATACGATGACGCGGACAGAGTGGCCCGCATTATGAACGCGGGTGCAATGGGGTTTGTATCAAAAAAAGCCGGATATGAAGAATTACTGGAAGCCATAAAATCAGTAAAGAAAGGGAAAAAGTATATTTGTAAGGAAACTT
>JBGALP010000093.1:0-16924 GCA_044223805.1 Agriterribacter sp. | reverse complement strand
AATTCAAAGGCAACCCGCAGACCCCAATGTAATGTCAATCAGCGAATCCATATAATCACTTAACATGGGTTTGTACTCGAGCATTTGCCGGGCACTAGCGTATAGTTATATAAGAAGCAAAACGTAAAAGGCGCCAGCATAAAAATAGCCAAATGCCGCCCCAACAAAAAGAAAAACGAACCAGAAAATGATACCACGGGTATGTTTAAGTTCCTTTTCTTTTAAAGCTGGTTTTACAAAACGCCATACCTCCCAGCACAAGTAAGGAAATGCAGCAACAATACCGCCCACCGCGGCAATCGAAATACTGGTCATGAAGGTTCCACTCACTTCAGTTACCTGCAACTTCATATTAATGGGAGGCATACAAAGAGAATCGCCCATACCCAGTTTATGACTTAACGCGCAAAAAGCGCGGTATGAAATGAAATCCGGTTGGGTAGGACCGATAATGATATGGTCGTATATCCAGTCAATATAAATAAAGATGACAACAGCGAAAATTAAGATAGCCAGTACCGAGCGTACAATATGCCAACGCAGCGCCTCAAGGTGATCAACAAAACTCATTTCAGAGTCATCAACATCCTTGCCCTTCTTATCCGCAAATGATCCTCTTTGTGATTCTATTGCCAATGAATTAAAAATTGAGGTAGCAAACCTAATGAAAAAACTAATGTTACCACGTTATACCTTCACTTCATTTGCTATGTACGTAATAAAATATATTGCTGATTTAATACCGCCCATATTTATCAGGACAATGAAATGGTTTTATTTACATTTTTCCCGTTAGGCGTACCAGCCTGCCTAAATCTGAAATTATACCAACGCAGGTATATTAACTAAATGAAATGTTTTCGTTTACATTGCCTGTTCTCTTTAACTTACCCCATCCCTGCAACTCTCCTTTTATAGCTTTTATAAAGGATTTCACTAAAATATAATACATGAGTTGCCTGTATACCAATCGTTGAGGTATCATCCACACCAGTTTGTACGATTCATGTTCAAATAAAAATGCTATAGCTGCCCCAGCTATATCCACCAGCATAAATATGCCATAGTATATCAATATAGAGCTTAAATCTGCCGGTAAAAGTATGTGCATTCCTGCCGCAATAAGACTTACAACCAACACCAGGTCTGCCAATGGAGCAAGAAACGGTGTAATATTTGAAAAATTAAAAATATTGGGTAATGCTACCAAACCGAGTGTTTTATATTTTGGACTTGAAGCAGTCGTTATGTTTCCAGAAAGTTTGCATAACACCAAAGCTCCAACGGAACGCTTTGTTTCAAAAATCCCCGCAAAGATTCCGGCGCTTCGGTATGTGAAATAACATCCGTGCAATTTCTGATGATGTATCCGTTACGCAACAAACGCACGGTTAAATCACAATCTCTCCGGTTGAAATACAATGCCCGCACGGTTAAATCACAAGCGTATCTGTAGTAAACATTCCCGCCTGTACAATGGCAGCTTTTCGAAAAGCGCCAATAGCGCCCGGCACAACCGTAATACAATTTAAAAGATCAAAAGCACGGCGATCAAAGTTTTGCGCGGTAATATATTCAATACTCTGCCACCTGGTTATCATATTTACTTCGTTGCCCACTTTTACATTCCCGGCAACAGCCCCTACCTCCTGTTGTGTTTTACCTTTGTAAACCGGTTCAGTAAAAAACTTTTTTATTAATTGAGAAACTGCGTCTGTTTTCAATTGGGTATCAGCATCAATACACACTACAAAATCGGCATTGGAAAGATTAATACCGTAATTTAACGCCGAAGCCTTGCCACCGTTTGGTTTGGTGTATACTTTAACAGCAGCGTTATTTTCAAAAGCAGCAGCTACTTTGGCAAAAGTGGTATCGGCAGAGCCATCATCCACAAAAATAATTTCAAGCGCAGGATAATCCTGCCGCAATAAGCTCTGTACTGTTCTTACCGCATTTACTTCTTCATTATATGCAGGAACAATAATAGAAACAAGTGGGGTGGGGATTATTTTATGCAGCTCATCATTGCTCAACAATCGTTCTCTTCTTTTTTGTATGTAGGCTAAAATAGCCACTACAACCATCCTTCCTACCGATAGTGCTATACCTACTAAAAATAGTGAAAAAAGAAGCTGGCTTCCCCAATAGGTTGTTTCTGCTAAAAAGAAATTGAAATTTATAAGCCATGAATCTTTGCTGGGAGGAATGGCGGGCATAATATCTTCCTTTTTTTTGCCCATCAGATCAGCTATGGATGTAAACCTATATCCTCTTGTTTTAAAATAATCAATAATGCGGGGAAGTGCTTTTACTGTTTGTTCTCTTGTTTCTCCGCCGGCATCGTGCAATAATATAATACTCGCTCCCTGTTGTTCCACATACCGTACAGTGCGGTTAACAATAGTATCAGCGGTTACTCCCGGTTCCCAGTCCATTGGGTCAATGCCCTCGCCAATGGTTACATAATTTTGCTCTCTGCTGCGTGCAATAGGTTCTAGCTCTTCAAAAGTATGTGGTTCTGAGTCTGCATTATAAGGCGCTCTGAAAAGTACGGTGGAGTGTCCGGTTACACTTTCTATTAACAGCCGGGTAAGTTTCATTTCGAGCCCTGCACGCCTGGGGCTCATTTTTGCCACATTACCGTGCGTAAAAGTGTGATTGCCTATTTCATAACCGTCTTTAAATATACGTTGCAGAATAGGAATATTTTTTTCAGCCTGCAAGCCTACCACAAAAAAAGCAGCAGGTACTTTTTCTTTTTCCAGGATGTCTAATATGCCTGGTGTCCATCTCGCATCAGGCCCGTCATCAAAAGTTAAAATGAGTTTATGCCCTGGGCCTGGAGCTGTAGTATCTTCTGCAAACTTCTCAATTACGAATCCAGATGGCAATTGTTGATATTGTTGTTCTGATATCAATTGTTCAGTGCTGTCTACCTCAACTTTAATTTTGCCTTCCTGTGGTTTATATAATATGTTCAGGACTTCTCCCTCACCCGAATAGCTTACATTATTTGAATTTACCGGTATGGTATCCAGCATACGATAATCAAATGGCTCTTTTGCGAGGGCACTATCACTAAGATCTCTGCCATAATATTTCCACATGCGCTCATCCTCACTGCCTAAGCGCCACAATACAGCGCCGGCAGTATTATAGTCATCACTAAACCTAAGAATATTAAATGTGGTACCCGCATCTGTAAACCAAACTTCGTGTTCAATTTTATTTACTGTGCTGTCATCATCTTTATCTTCTTCAATATACCGGTAATGCAGGTTGTAATTATTATTGTCGAAATCAATAACCGCATTGGCTATTTTGGCATTGTTAATGGCTTCATCGTAGGTTATACTTTCTCCATACCATTTTCCATTCTCATCCTTACTCCAGTCGTACCCGTAACCTGCCAATCCTAAAATTATTTTTGCTGGTTCAATATGTTTTGCCACACGGTCTAACACTTCTTCTATCCACTTTTGATCACTTACCGGCCCGGGACTGCTTTTATCAAAATGCTGATCGTACGCCATTAATATAATATAATCATTATACCCTGATAAGGCTTTGTAATCATAGTCATCATTATCAGCGGCTACGTCCATTGTAACCATCAGCCCTTTTACATGGAATGCATCGTACAAATTTTTTTGAAAGGTTACCAGTTTTTCGCGGCTATCGTCAGGTAGTTCTTCAAAATCAATATTTATTCCCTGGAGATTATAGTAAGCGAGTGTATCTGCTATCTGCTGAATAAATGCTTTTTGCTTTTGCGTATTATCAAGAATAGCTTTTAGAAGCCCGCCATCAAAATCCTGTTTTTTTGAATTGTAATTGGTAAGAATCGGCACTATCCGCACGCGGTTGTGCTGCATAATATTAAGGCTTGCACTATCAATACGGGTTTGAAGTTTTGTATGGTTATTGGTATCAATAAAAAACCATTCAGGAAAAACCATGTTGAGTTTATCGCAATTTTTTTCAAGCGATGTTAAAGCGGCTCCCCGGTTATCCCATGGCGTATAGAATGCTCCCCGTATATAATTTCCAGTTTTAAAATTGGTAACCCTGCCAGGGTGTTTCCGGTGTTTATCTCTTTTCTCCAGAAAATCCTTAAACCCTTTATATTTTTTGTTTTGAGATGACGGTATAGTCAGGAGGTCGGAAGGATCAAGCTTACTCTCAAATATCCTTGCTTTGGCTTCAAGATTGGGTAATGATGGATTGTTACCTCTAATAAGCGCCAGTACCAATACTATTATAAATAATAAACCGGTAGCGGAGAGTATACGTGTACCCCATTTAAATTTTTTCCATCTGGAAGGAGTAGCAGTTTGAAAAACCTGTCGGTTAGTAGAAGACATAAATTAAATTACAATAAAAGTAACTATTGCTGTGGCTCAAGTAATATTACAAAAGTATGTAACTTTTCAACCGGTACTAAAGCGCTTAAAAAGAAATAGAGGAGCATCCTGAACTTCCAAACATACAAAGGAGTCCTCTATTCTTTTAACCGACTATTATTGTAATTTTTTTGTTTGCATTTTTGAATAGACTAAGAAGTTGTAAGTTGTATAAATAATTTCTATCGCAAAAAAATGGAGCAGCACTTAACCCGGTTTTAACCTGTGTTAAACATTTGCAAACACTAAAACACTGATGGCGACTTGGCTTAACCGTGAGTTAACAAGAAAAGAGTAACGGGATAATTTTATTAAAATAATAAAAAACATATTTGTGGCGATTAATTTTCATAAAGGTTTGGGTATGCGGTCTGCCACTTTAAAATGGATTGTGTTAACGGGTTGTATTGTTATTGCTATAATAATCAGTATACAATTATATTGGTTAAATCATATTTATAAACTGGAACAAAAGCAGTTTCGAACCAACGTAATAAAAAGTATAAGAGGTTTATTCGAAGATATTGATCTATCGCTTAACCAGGGAAGCCATCTTCAGCAATTAATTACTACTCAGCCTGATCTTAATTCCTATCTTGTTAAGATTGACACCCTGCCTCCAAAAGACACACTACTCTATTATCTCACCCATGAGTTTATGGATTTTGATGTGCTGACTGATTGTGTGGTTGCTACTTACGATAAAAAAAAGAAGAATTATCTATACCAGGGGTATATCCATTCATCACGTGTACAAAATGCCCCTCCTGCGAGCGAGCTTAAACTTTATGCGTCCGATACAGATTATATTCTTTTATATTTCCCTGACAGAAGTAAATACATCCTGTCGCAAATGGATTTTTGGATTGTAGGATGTTTAATCCTGATACTCGTGCTTGTAGGACTTGGTATCAGCATGTTTTATTTTTATAAGCAAAAATTTCTTGTTGAAATTCAAAAAGACTTTGTTAACAACTTCACTCATGAGTTTAAAACTCCGCTGGCAGTAATGAAAATTGCCTCAGAAGTACTGGCTCAGCCTGGTATTGTAAAACAACCTGCCAGGATGGAAAAATATACTACCATTATAAAACATGAAACAGAGCATTTGCAAAGCCAGGTAGAGCGTTTATTAAAAATGGCTGTTTCAGAGCAAAGGGAACTACCCATTGAACGACAATCTTTCCCGGTAAAAGAGTTAATTGATCAGGCGCTTTCAAAACTACAGCCGCTGGTTGAAACAAAGGGTGCCAAAATAGGTGTAAAAATGCATGATGAAGCAACAGAAATGGTTGCAGACAAAACACATCTTGAACTGGCAATAGTAAATCTTATTGAAAACGGTATAAAATACTCCAGCGCTCCATCTATAGTAATAGAAGCCGGAAGGAATGAAACTGAAAGCTATATAGCCGTAAAAGATAATGGTATTGGCATTGACAAAAAGTATTATAAGAACATTTTTAAGAAGTTTTACAGGGTTCCCACCGGTGATGTACATAACGTAAAAGGATTTGGATTAGGCCTTAACTTTGTTAAAAAGATAGTAGATGCTCACAATGGAAAAATTGTTGTTAACAGCATACCTGGCATAGGAACAGAATTTAAAATTATTATACCTGTTTAAAAATATTACACCATGCAACCGACAAAAGCCAAAGTTTTATTAGCAGAAGATGATCTTTCACTGGGTTATGTAATTAAAGATAACCTTGAACAGGAAGGATACCAGGTAATACTATGTCCTGATGGTGATGAAGCACTGCATCATTTTCAAAAAGAAGAGTTTGATATATGCCTGCTGGATGTGATGATGCCTAATAAAGACGGTTTTTCGGTTGCAAAAAAAATCCGGCAGAAGAGTGACCTTATTCCTATTCTTTTTATAACAGCCAAATCAATGGAAGAAGACCGGATTAAAGGTTTTGGCACAGGAGCTGATGATTATATTACCAAACCATTCAGCATGAAGGAACTGCTGATGCGTATGGACGTTTTTTTAAGACGAACAAAGAAATTGTACTCCGACCATGTGCAGGAGTTTACCCTGGGCAAGCTCCGTTTCTCCTATACCGATCTTAAAATTTTCAATGGAGAAGAAGATTCCAGTCTTACTCAAAAAGAAGCCGATCTGCTAAAATTCCTTTGCGAACACAGAAACCATATATTAAGAAGAGAAGAAGTTTTATTAAACGTTTGGGGTAAAGATGATTATTTTCTAGGTAGAAGCATGGATGTGTTTATTACCAAGCTCCGCAAACATTTTAAGGCAGACCCTAACGTTAACCTGGAAACGATACATGGTGTTGGATTTAGATTTAACGCACCCGATTAACCCCTCCTTAACACACGTTAATTACGCCTTAACCAAAGCTGGATGCACCTTTGCCCCGTTAACAAAAATATTTCAGCCATAAAAAGCGTTTAACATTTCACCTGCTCTGTTTAGCAGCCCAAAGTTGAATACCCATATAAAAAATCATGAAAAGAATTTTTCTGTTGGCAACTGTATTTGCGTCGTTCTTTCAAACAAGTTGCTCTTCTAACAAAAAAGAAAAAGAAGATACAGAGGAAACTGAAGTAGTAAAATATATTGCTACCAGCCCTTTAAAAGTTGACACCTCTTTTACAAAAGAATATGTTTCGCAAATAAAATCTGTAAGAAACATTGAAATAAGAGCCCAGGAAAAGGGATTTCTCCAGAATATTTATGTAGATGAAGGACAGTTTGTAAAAGAAGGGCAAATGCTTTTCAAAATAATGCCTAAGATATACGAAGCAGAACTAGAAAAATCGCAGGCTGAAGCAAAAGCAGCGGAGATAGAGCTGCAAAATGCCAAAACATTAGCAGATAAAAACATCGTATCCAAAAATGAGCAGGCCATGGCACAGGCAAAGCTCGACCAGGCTAATGCCGAAACCCGTTTGGCAGGTTTGCATTTATCTTTCACCAATATTAAAGCTCCCTTTGGTGGTACAATAGATCGCATACCTAAAAAATTAGGAAGCGTGATTGATGAAGGTGAGTTGCTTACTACGCTTTCAGACAATAGCGAGATGTTTGCGTACTTTAATGTATCCGAACCTGAATACATTGACTATAAAACAAACACCAAAGATCGCGGAGACAGCAAAGTAGAATTGTTGTTAGCCAACGGTGAGCCTTTACAATATAAAGGAACCGTTGAAACTATTGAAAGTGAGTTTAACAACGAAACCGGTAATATCGCCTTCAGAGCAAAATTTCCCAATAATGATAAGTTGCTAAGAAACGGACAGACAGGTAAAGTGCGCATGACCGTGCCCGTTAAAAATGCACTGATTATTCCTCAAAAAGCTACTTACGAAATTCAGGATAAGAGATATGTTTTTATAGTGGATAATAATAACGTGGTAAGATCGAAGGAAATAAAAGTAAGAGGAGAATTGCCAGATATTTATGTAATTGAAAGCGGTCTGTCGGAAAATGATAAGATTTTACTGGAAGGAGTTCAAAAAGTAAAAGACGACGATAAGATACAATTTGAATTTCAGAAACCGGCAGATGTAATATCTCACCTAAGATTAAAAGCCGAATAAATTTCAAATATTAATAGCACAGTTCAATGTTTAGCAAATTTATACAGCGGCCGGTACTTTCTATTGTTATCTCCCTGGTCATTATTTTTATGGGAGTGCTCGCAATAACCAATTTGCCCGTTACACAGTTTCCTTCTATTTCGCCACCTAAAGTAAATGTGGTAGCTGATTATCCCGGTGCCAATGGCGAGTTAATGATTAAGGCGGTGGTAATTCCTTTGGAAAGAGCTTTAAATGGCGTACCGGGCATGAAGTACATGACATCAGATGCGGGTAATGATGGAGAATGCAGTATACAAATCATATTCAACCTCGGTACAGATCCTAACCAGGCCGCGCTTGCCGTTCAAAACCGCGTGGCATCGGTAGTAAATAAATTACCACCATTAGTAGTACGTGAGGGTGTAAAAATCACCCGTGAAGAATCAAACATGTTGATGTATGTGAACCTGTATAGTACTGATACCAGCCACGATCAAAAGTTCCTTTTCAACTTTGCCGATATCAATTTATTATCAGAGTTAAAGCGTGTAAACGGTGTTGGCTTTGCCGACATCCTGGGTAACCGTGAGTACGCGATGCGTATATGGCTCAAGCCAGATCGTATGTTAGCGTATAATATTTCTGCAGACGAAGTGATGGAAGCGTTGAGTTCACAAAGTCTGGAAGCAGCGCCAGGAAAAACCGGTGAAAGCTCAGGTAAAAGATCTCAGTCGTTTGAGTATGTTCTGAAATACTCCGGCCGATACACTACCAAAGAGCAATACGAAAATGTAGTACTGAGATCAAACCCCAACGGTGAAATTCTTCGACTGAAAGATCTTGCCGATATTGAATTCGGCAGCTCTATGTATGATATCTATTCCAGCTTAAATGGAAAACCCTCCGCGGCTATTGTATTAAAACAATCTTATGGCAGTAATGCAAGCCAGGTTATTAAAGATGTAAAAGCCAAGCTGGAAGAAATAAAAAAGAATTCTTTTCCTAAAGGAATGAATTACGAAATCAGCTACGACGTATCCAAGTTTCTTGACGCGTCTATTGAAAAAGTAATTCATACATTAATTGAAGCTTTCATACTCGTTGGATTGGTGGTGTTCATCTTTCTTGGCGATTGGCGCTCTACATTGATACCTACATTGGCCGTGCCTGTATCGCTTATCGGAACTTTCGCATTCATGCAATTCTTTGGCATCACGCTGAACCTTATTACGCTTTTCGCGCTGGTATTGGCTATTGGTGTGGTGGTTGATGATGCCATTGTGGTAATTGAAGCGGTACACGCTAAAATGGAACTTGAGCATCTAAAGCCCCGAAAGGCTACCAAGCGGGCCATGCGTGATATTTCAGGAGCCATTGTGGCTATCACCTTTTTAATGGCAGCGGTGTTTATTCCCGTTGCATTTATGTCGGGGCCTGTAGGTATGTTCTACCGGCAGTTCTCTATTACCATGGCAACAGCTATTATTCTTTCTGGTATAGTAGCGCTTACGCTTACACCAGCACTTTGCGCCATCATACTTAAAAATAATCATGGCAAGGCAAGGAAAAAAACACCCATGAACAGGTTTTTGGATGGTTTCAATAATCTCTTCAACAGATCTGCGAATAAATATCAAAAACTGCTCGGTATTATTGTAAGCCGGAGGCTGGTTACATTTCTTGTGCTTATTGCTTTTTGCGTTGGAACTTTCTTTCTAAGCAAAACCGTTCCTTCAGGTTTTATTCCTAATGAAGACCAGGGTATGTTTTATGCTATTATTCAAACCCCTGCTGGTTCATCACTTGAAAGAACTTATGATATAGCGGAAAGGCTGCAAAAAATTGCCGAAAAAGTGGAAGGGGTTCAATCGGTTTCTGCATTAGCGGGTTACGAAATTCTTACAGAAGGAACGGCGTCTAACTCAGGCACCTGCTTGATCAACCTTAAAAGTTGGGAAGAGCGTAAACATTCTGTACAGGAAATTATTGAAGAGATCGAAAAAAAATCGAAAGACATCAGCGGAGCTAATATTGAATTTTTTCAACCCCCTGCAGTGCCTGGTTATGGCGCTGCGGGCGGTTTTGAGTTGCGTTTGCTGGATAAAGCAGGATCGGGCGATTATAAAAAAATGGAAGCGGTTAACACCGATTTTGTAAAAGCACTCGCTAAGCGCCCTGAATTATCTTCTGTATTCAGTTTTTACAGCGCCAGTTATCCGCAGTATATGATGCGGGTTGATAATGATCTTGCCCAACAAAAAGGTGTGTCTATTGACAATGCAATGAATACGCTTTCTACATTGGTTGGCAGTAACTACGAAATCGCTTTTATCAAGTTTGACAGGCAATATAAAGTAATTGTGCAGGCAGGTGCGCAATACCGTGCTTTGCCGGAAGATATTTTGAAATTGTATGTAAAAAACAGTCGTGATGAAATGGTGCCTTATTCTGATTTCATGAAAATGGAAAAAGTATACGGTTTATCAGAAATCACCAGGCACAACATGTATAACTCGTCCGAAATCAGCGGATCTTCATCGCCGGGGCACAGTAGCGGTGAAGCTATTAATGTAATTAAAGAAGTGGCTGAAAAAAATCTGCCGAGAGGTTTTGGCATTGATTGGGCGGGTATATCTGCAGATGAAGTAGCACAAGGCAACCAGGCCATTTATATCTTTCTTATCTGTCTTGGCTTTGTGTACTTAATATTAGCCGCCCAATACGAAAGCTTCATTCTTCCGTTGGCTGTAATATTATCGTTGCCTGCAGGTATTTTTGGAGCATTTCTCTTTCTTAAATTACTGGGACTGGAAAATAATATATATGCGCAGATAGCCATGGTAATGTTGATTGGTTTATTGGGTAAGAACGCGGTATTGATAGTTGAGTTTGCGGCACATCGCCATAGTACAGGCATGTCTGTGTATCAATCAGCATTAGAAGGCGCCAAGGCAAGGTTCCGTCCTATTCTTATGACTTCATTTGCGTTCATCGCTGGTTTAATTCCATTGATGTTTGCAACCGGTCCCGGCAGGTTGGGTAACAGAACCATTGGTACTGCCGCTGCCGGCGGTATGTTGTTTGGAACCATATTCGGTGTAATAGTAATTCCGGGTTTGTATTTCATATTCGGCACCATTGCATCTAAACGCAAGTTGATAAAAGATGAAGAAGAAGATCCTTTAACTGAACAACTGATATGATAATGCACAAACTAAAAATATATTCATTTTTTGCGCTGTTATGTTTTTTGATGGCTGTTGAAGGATGTAAAATTCCCAAAATAGCAACAGTACAGGAAAACAAAACAGTTCCTGCTGCATTCAATAATGATAATGCAGATAGTACTATCAATATGGCTGCTATGCAATGGAGAAGTTTTTTTACTGATCCAAATCTTATTAGCCTTATTGATACCGCGTTAAAAAATAACCAGGAGCTTAATATTACTTTGCAGGAAATTGAAATTGCAAAAAATGAAATTTTAGCAAGAAAAGGAGCGATACTGCCTAATGCTGCCATCAGGGCTGGTGCAGGTTTTGAAAAGGTTGGTCGTTATACCAGCCAGGGTGCTGGTGATGCATCTACCGATATAAAGCCAGGTAAAGAAGTGCCGGAAATATTACCCGATTATATGTTGGGACTATACGGAAGTTGGGAAGCTGATATATGGAAGAAATTACGCAACGCAAAGAAAGCCGCCGTTACCAGGTATCTCTCTACTGTTGAAGGAAGAAATTTTGTGTTGACCAATCTTATTGGGGAAATAGCCAACTCCTATTATGAATTAGTAGCGCTCGACAATCAGTTAGAAATTGTAAGACAAACGATAGAGCTGCAAAAGAACGCGCTTGAAATTGTAAAGATTCAGAAAGAAGCTACCCGTGCCACAGAATTAGCGGTACAAAAATTTGAAGCGGAAGTAAGAGGCTCACAAAGCCTGGAATATGATATACTACAAAAAATAACAGAAGCTGAGAATACAATCAACTTATTATTAGGTCGCTACCCACAGGATATACCGAGAGATAAAAGCAATTTTTTAGGACTGTTACCACAAGCAGTTAATTCGGGCATTCCTTCACAGTTATTATCTAATCGTCCTGATGTTAAACAGGCAGAATTAGATTTAACAGCAGCTAAAATTGATGTGCAGGTTGCGCGTGCAGAATTTTACCCTACAGTTGATATTTCGGCAGCTATTGGTTTGCAGGCTTTCAATCCAGGTTACCTGGTGAAGTTACCCGCATCTATGTTGTATTCTCTTGCGGGAGAATTGGTGGCGCCCTTAATTAACCGGAGCGCTATAAAGGCAGAGTTTTATAGTGCTAATGCAAGGCAGTTGCAGGCGCTCTTTAATTATCAACGTACTGTTTTAAATGCATACCTCGAAGTAGTAAATCAGCTTTCAAAGATCAACAATCTTGGAAAAAGTTATGAGCTCAAAACACAGCAGGTTAATGCGCTCACAAAATCTATTGATATTTCAAACGACCTCTTTAAGTCAGCACGTGCGGATTATCTCGAAGTGTTAATGACACAACGCGATGCGCTCGAAGCAAGGCTCGATTTGATTGATACTAAAAAAGATCAATTGAACGCAGTTATAAATGTATACAGAGACTTAGGTGGCGGATGGAAGTGACTGTAGTCGCAGATGCGCAGACGAGGGAATGGTGAAAAAAAATTCTGTTGCAAGCTCGTCTTCAAAGGAATAAATATACACAGTACTGCCACCCACAATGATTGATTATCCTTAAATTGTCACGCCGACGCATGAAGCATCTATCTTCGCTTCGATAAAGCCTGAAAATTATAACACTCTTTTAAAAACAATCCTTTTTCAGCCCTTGTAGATAGACCTTTCATTCTTCAAGGTGACAATACAAAATACAAAAACGTAAGACATAAGGTTATTTCACTCACAATATGGCACGGTTAACAAACAAACTACACAATTCAAAAAATAACCTAACCCAAAGCAAAGTACTTCCACACCCTCAACCTGTCATTGACGTTTATCTTCCCTTCAATCTGCGCATCTGCGGCAAATAAGCAGTAATTTTCAAATTCCATTTAAAACAGCATATATGAAAAATGTTTGCTCTATCAATAAAAAAGAGTACCCCGATAATGAGCTGGTAACAGGAGGGCAACTCAGAAAACCGCTTTTGAATTTTATTCAGCAGCAACATCCTGATTTTAACTATTCAAGCAATATTTCAAAAGAAGCGCTACAGGAGCAAAGAAAAAAATATATTGAAAGCCTGATAAAAGAAGATATAGGTGATATAACCGACGCCGAAAGAGAAGTAATAGGGAGTATTACTGAAAATGAAATTCTTTCAGAAAATATTGATTTGAGAGAAGATCAAACATTAACCTTAGGAGAAAGACTCGCCGATAAAGTGGCTGCGTTTGGCGGAAGCTGGACTTTTATTACTATTTTCTTTTTTATACTACTGTGCTGGATGGCATTGAATGTAGTGATGATGCATAACAAAGGCTTTGATCCTTATCCATTCATATTACTCAATCTTGTACTCTCCTGCCTTGCCGCCATACAAGCTCCTATTATTATGATGAGCCAGAACCGCCAGGAAGCGAAAGACCGGGAAAGAGGGGAACACGATTATAAAATAAACCTCAAGGCGGAATTAGAGATAAGAATGCTCCACGAAAAAATTGATCATCTGCTGCTGGAACAGAATAAAAAATTGCTGGAGCTGCAACAAACGCAGAATGAAATGTTCAGTCAAATGGCAAAAAGAATAGATATGGACAAGCCATAAGCCTGATTTTTTAAAAGTTTTCCAGTATTATTTCCTGTTTTCCCCAATTCGCAAAATTAATATTATCCGTTTCGGATATTATGCTTCATCCCTTACCTTTGCCCGGTTTTTCCCGTGCCGTTCATACGGCTAAAGCGTAACGCCGGAAATCCCGCCAGATTCTTTCAAATCTTTATTAAGAAATGCCTAAAGACAATTCTATTAAATCGGTCCTGATTATTGGTTCAGGCCCCATCATTATCGGACAAGCATGCGAATTTGATTATTCCGGAACTCAGGCTTCCCGAAGCCTCCGCGAAGAAGGAATAAAAGTTATACTTATTAATAGCAATCCCGCCACTATTATGACGGATCCTATGATGGCGGATCGGGTGTATTTGCTTCCTTTAACTGTTGAAAGTATTGAGCAGATACTGGAAGAAAACCAAATTGACGCAGTGTTGCCAACCATGGGTGGGCAAACCGCATTAAATCTTGCCAAAGAAGCCCAGGAGTTGGGCGTTTGGGAAAAATATAATGTACGCCTGATTGGGGTAGATATTAAAGCTATCAACAAAGCAGAAGACAGGGAACTGTTTCGCCAGTGGATGATCCAAATGGGTATTCAGGTAGCCCCTGCCAAAACTGCCAACTCGTTTCTGGAAGGAAAAGAATTTGCACAGGAAATAGGGTTCCCATTGGTTATCCGCCCTTCTTTTACATTGGGCGGAACAGGCGGTGGTTTTGTACACAGCAAAGAATTTTTAGATGAAGCGTTGAACCGCGGTTTATCTGCTTCGCCTATACATGAAGTACTGGTTGAAAAAGCTGTATTGGGCTGGAAAGAATTTGAGCTGGAATTGTTGCGCGATGCCGCGGATAATGTAGCCATCATTTGTACCGTAGAGAATTTTGACCCAATGGGCATACATACAGGAGACTCCATAACAGTTGCTCCTGCTATGACGTTAAGCGATACTGCTTTTCAATTGATGCGCAATACTGCCATCCGCATGATGCGTGACCTGGGTAATTTCTCCGGTGGTTGTAATGTGCAGTTTGCACTCAATCCTGTTACTGAAGAAATTATTGCCATTGAGATTAATCCGCGTGTAAGCCGCTCTTCAGCGCTTGCATCAAAAGCAACAGGATATCCTATTGCTAAAATCGCTGCTAAACTGGCGATTGGTTACAATCTTGATGAATTAAAAAATCAAATCACACAATCTACCTCAGCGTATTTTGAGCCTACATTAGATTATGTAATTGTAAAAGTGCCCCGCTGGAATTTTGATAAGTTTAAAGGTGCTAATGATACATTAGGACTGCAGATGAAATCTGTTGGGGAGGTGATGTCTATAGGCCGCAACTTTACAGAAGCCATTCAAAAAGCCTGTCAGAGCCTGGAAAATGAAGCCGTTGGGTTGGGGTACTATGGAAAGAGCATGATGCATGCAGAAGAAATTGTGGAATATCTTAAGGTTCCTAAATGGGACCGGTTATTCCGTATCAAGGATGCATTGATGATGGGCGTAAGTGTAAAATCAATTTGCGAAGCAACCCATATAGACCGCTGGTTCATTTACCAGATTCAGGAGATTGTAAATATAGAAAAGAAAATTGCCAGCTATAACGGAGATACGCTCCCCGATGAATTGCTTATCGAAGCCAAACACAATGGCTTTGGCGATGAACAGATTGCGCGCATATTAAAAGATGGTACTACTGATGAAGAGATATACGAGCGTCGCAAAAAAATGGGATTGACAAGAGTGTATAAAATGGTAGATACCTGCGCTGCAGAGTTTGAAGCCAAAACGCCTTATTTCTATTCCAGCTTTGAAGCGCCATCTGACGCATCGAAAGCCACCAAAGGTGTTGTACATAATGAAAGTGTTGTTGTAAAGAAACAATCCAAGGGTTCTATCATTGTACTCGGCTCAGGACCTAACCGTATTGGTCAGGGTATTGAATTTGATTATTGCTGCGTACATGGATTGCTTGCTATAAAGGAATGCGGCTACGAAGCCATTATGGTGAATTGTAATCCCGAAACCGTTTCTACAGACTTTGATATTGCAGACAAATTATACTTTGAACCCGTATTCTGGGAACATCTTTGGGAAATAGTAGAATACGAAAAACCGGTTGGCGTAATAGTACAGTTGGGTGGACAAACGGCATTGAAGCTCGCCAAAAGATTACATGAAAAAGGAATAAAGATCATCGGTACTTCTTTCGACAATATGGATATTGCCGAAGACCGTGGTCGTTTCAGTGACCGGTTGAAAGAACTGGGTATTCCTTATCCCAAATATGGTACTGCATACAATACGGATGATGCTATTGAAGTAGCCAAAGAAGTTGGTTATCCTGTGCTGGTTCGTCCAAGCTATGTATTGGGCGGACAAAGAATGCGTATTGTTTTAAATGATGAAGAGTTAGAAAAAGGGGTATTGAGTTTGCTGAAACACCTTCCCGGAAATAAAATATTGATTGATCATTTCCTCGATCGTTGCCAGGAAGCTGAAGTGGATGCTATATATGATGGTGAAACCTTTCATGTAATGGGCGTGATGGAACATATTGAACCGGCGGGTATCCATAGCGGTGATAGCAATGCCGTGTTGCCTGCTTTCAATCTCACTCCACTGGAAGTAACTACCATGGAATTCTATTCTGAAAAAATTGCAAGAGCGTTAGATATCCGCGGATTGATCAATATACAGTTCGCCATTAAAGATGGAACAGTATATGTAATTGAAGCCAACCCACGCGCATCACGTACCACACCATTTATAGCCAAGGCATACCAGATACCTTATCTTAATGTGGCTACCAAAGTGATGTTGGGTGAAGTAAAATTAAAAGACCTCACATTCAAGAAAAATCTGAAAGGATTTGCAATAAAGGAACCTGTATTCAGCTTCGATAAATTTCCTGGTGTAAACAAGGAGTTAGGGCCAGAAATGAAATCAACCGGTGAAGCCATCCGTTTCATCAAAGATTTGCGCGATCCTTACTTCAGAACTTTATACAAGGAGAGAAGTATGCATTTGAGTAAATAAAAAACTAAATGATATAAATACAAAAGGCGTTGAATGTTTCAACGCCTTTTGTATTTAGCTGCAAAGCTATTTTTCATCTGCTCCATAGTGTTTTCATCTTGCCTGGTATGTTAACCTT
>JBGALP010000092.1:0-18190 GCA_044223805.1 Agriterribacter sp. | reverse complement strand
CCTATGTAATGCAGTGGGATGAAACACAGGAATTTCCCGTGCAGGTTTTTAAAGAAATGGGTAAACTGGGTTTGATGGGCGTATTGGTTCCCGAACAGTATGGAGGAGCGGGTTTAGGATATCTTGAATACAGCACTATTATACAGGAAGTATCAAAAGTGTGTGGTTCGATAGGCTTAAGTTTGGCAGCACACAATTCTTTATGCACTGGTCATATACTTATGTTTGGTAATGAAGAACAAAAAACAAAATACCTTCCTAAATTAACCACCGCTGAATATATTGGCGCATGGAGTTTGACAGAACCAGCCACCGGTAGCGATGCGGGTAATATACAACCACCGCAGTAAAAGATGGTGACTCATGGATACTAAATGGCACCAAATGCTGGATCACACATGGGAGGTCGGGAGATGTTGCAGTGGTGATAGCAAGAACAGGTGAACCCCGGGCAAAAAATAATGCTACGGCTTTTATAGTAGAAAGAGTAACGCCCGGTTTTAGTGGTGGCAAAAAAGAAAACAAATTAGGCATGCGGGCAAGCGAAACCGCGGAAATGATTTTTGATAATTGCCGCATACCCGATAGTGCGAGGATGGGTAATGTGGGTGATGGTTTTAAGCAATCGCTTAAGATATTGGATGGAGGAAGAATTTCCATTGCGGCATTGGCTTTAGGTATTGCCAAAGGTGCTTATGAAGTTGCCTGGTAATATTAAAGAAAGAGAACAATTTGCAAACCAATTGCTGATTTCAGGGAATATCTTTCCCAGCTGGCAGATATGGCAACCGAAATTATGGCTGCTGAATTACTGATTGCACAGGCGGCATATAAAAAGAACAAGGGGCTACCAATGACAAAAAGAGTAATGGCTAAATATGCGCCAGCAGGGTAGCCGTAAAAGTGTCAAATGATATTGTGCAGATTTTTGGCGGTTATGGATACACGAAAGATTTTCCTGTGAAAAATTTTACAGAGATAGCAAGCTTGTACTATTGGAGAAGGTACCAGTGAAATACAAAAAAATTGTAATAGCCGTGGAAGTATTGCTTGACTAAAAAGCATTGCTTACGGACCATGAGAAAACGAAGCCTCCGAAATTTACCTTTTGGAGGCTTTTTTATGCAAGAAAGTCGTCATCTTCCTTGGGAGCATATTTAGTAAACACTTTTTCTATCGCTCCAGAGAGCAATGGAAATTTTTCTTTAGCAAAATCCTTCATCATGGTTATAGCTTTTATGGCCTGTTCTTCTGTTAAACCAGCTTCCGATTTTAACCGATCAATCAATTCAGCCATAGTATCTGCGGTTTTAATCGGGTGAAGATAGCCTAAAATTATACATTCAGCCACCACTTCTTGCTTGAGTTAACAATGTGTTACCCCTAACTTTTGTTCTATTGTAAATACTATATACAGGTTCATAATTGGTATTGCATTCTTCACCTTGCTATTAACAGGAGATTGAAAATAAATATATAGGGTAGAAAACATTGATGATCCATAAAAAACAATCTATCCAAATACACAACGGTATGCACTATGTCACCATTTGCTTAACATATCTCAATTAGAAATGCATTTCTACAGAAAAAGTATAATTATTTCTAAGCGTTTATACTACATGATTATCATTACTCGTTTGTTTTTTGTAAGAGTATACACCTATTATTTTGCTACTTACTATCATGCACGTAGACCTGGCTGAAAGGTCAGGTCTATTTTTAAATTACCGGCTAAAGTATTCCTATGCGTATTCTTCAAAGGTGTATATCATTTACATCAATCATTATTTTGATCACTTTTTTTACTACAACGGCGTTTTCACAAACTGTTGGTAACTGGAATTTTAATAATACCCTTGCAGGCACAGGTGGTTCAAACAACACAGTTAGTTCAGCTTTGCTTAGCGCATCCATAGCAAGTGGCGCTTATAATGCTGGTACGGTTTATTATGGAGAAGATGGCTGGCCAACAGGTGCAATTAATACCAATGCTTACCTGGAGTTTACGTTAACGCCTGCTGCCGGATACACACTTAATTTAACCAGTATTGATCTGAATATGCGCAGAAGTACAACCGGTTCTCCAACAGGTGCAGGTCCACGTCAGTGGTCTTTGCGGTCTAATTTTAGATGGTTATACTGCCGATCTTGGAACCGGAACACTTACTCAAAATACAACACCTACTGCAACCATTACGCTTAGCAGTTCATTTAATAACGTGCCCACTGCCATTACTTTCAGGTTATACGGCTATGATGTATATAACAACCCCGGAGGGCTTAACCGTTTTGTGTTTGATAATATTACTGTAAAGGGACTTTCTATTTTGCCAATCAGTTTTTCCGTTTTCACCGGTGCTGCGGGTAATGCTTCGGCTATACTTAACTGGCAGGTTTCAGATAATACCAATCTTAATTATTTTGATATTGAGCGTTCTGTTGATGGTGCTTCTTTTATAACAATAAATAAAGTATCAGGCAACAATGGATCATTTACCAATTATACTTACACCGATAATATATTACCACGTCAATCGGCTATAGTGTATTATCGCATAAAATCAATAGCGTTGAGTGGTGCAATAACTTATTCTTCGATAATAAAATTACCTATTGAAAAAACCGGTGGATTACAAATCAATACCATTATCTCCGGCTCACAAATTAATGCCCAGGTTACAACAGATGTTTCCGGATCTGCCAAAATAGTATTAACCACTTTTGATGGAAAAACAATTTATCAGCAGAATACCTCATTAACGAAAGGAACTCAGTCCATCAAAGTCAATAATAACTTTAATCCAGGCATTTATGCACTCACATTTATTCAGAACGGGAAAACAATAAGCCGTCAGTTCAGAAATTAAAACAGGCATAACGGCAAATAATATCGCAAAGATTATGTTTTTCATAGAAAGAAGTTCATGCCTAACACCTGCATCCAGGTTTTAATAAAGCGGAATATATTGAGTTGATTAAATTATCGGCAAAGTTTGAAGACGATAACGATATAAAGGCCTTTCACGAGCCTAGCACTTTCATTTTAATTATCGTTCTCGCGTATGGGTCTTGAAGGTATTGCGGAATCTATGGACAAGTAAAGATTCTATAAATGTTTCAGCATCCGTGCACGACAGCCGATGCATTAGGCAGGCTTGCTAATTTTATGCTGTTATGGTGCCTGCGCAGGCGTTTCTTCATTTATCGAACAGAGATTCTTTTACTTATAAACTCGTCAGCAAAAATTACCCGATTGAAACCAGATGAAAATTAAAGGTATTTATCTCCTTTGCTTCTTTTTATTTCTGCTACATATTCTTTTATTTTCTGCTCCTTATCGCGGCCACAGATCAGCAGTACATCGCCGGTATCTATAACAATATGATTATTCAATCCCTGCAATACTACCAGCTTTTCTTTTTCCACATGCACCATATTGTTGGTTGAATTAATAAGCATTACGTTATTACCAGATACCGCATTACTATTATCGTCTTTAGCCATGTTATCATATGCGGAGTTCCAGGCACCAAGATCGCTCCACCCAAAGCTTGAAGGAATGATATATACATTGTCTGCTTTTTCCATTATACCATAATCAATGGAGATATTGGTACAGAGCGGGTATATCTTTTCAATCGCCTTCTTTTCTCCGGGCTTGTTTAAGTCATTTTCTTCAGCAACAAACAATTCATTCATTTCAGGCAAATGTTTTTCAAATGCCTGCACAATGCTTTTTACCTTCCACACAAAAATGCCGGCGTTCCATAAAAAATCTCCGCTCGCCAAAAAGGTTTTAGCAATTTCAAGACTTGGCTTTTCTGTAAAGGTTTTTACTTTATATACATTATTGCTTACTTCAAATTGTTCATGCTGAATGTAACCATAACCTGTATTAGGATTAGCAGGTTTTATACCCAATGTAACAAGCGCGTTGTTCTCTCTCACAAAATTCAATGCCTCAATACATACTTTCTTAAAAGCAATATGCTCCAGCACCAAATGATCGGCAGGTGCGCAAATCAAACATCCTTCAGGATTAAGTTTGTTTAATTTATGCGAAATATAAGCAACACAAGGCGCTGTGTTTTTTCGTGATGGTTCACCCAATATATTTTCAACAGACGCGCCAGGCAATTGTTTTTTAACAATAGGAATGTACTCCTCAGAAGTGATAATATATATATTCTCCTTCGGAATGAAATCAGCAAAGCGGTCAAATGTTTGCTGGATCAATGTTTTGCCTGTTCCAAGAATGTCAAGGAACTGTTTTGGATAAGAAGATCTGCTCATCGGCCAGAAACGTGTGCCGATGCCACCGGCCATAATAGCTACGTAATGATTCTTATTCATACTTTGGTCAGATATCAAAAATTAAGTGCAATATGATTTTGCATTTATATAATCCCCTCCCTCACCAGGTCGTGCAAATGTAAAATTCCAATATACTTTTCATTTTGCGTAACCAACAATTGGCTCACATTATTTTTCCGCATAAGGTCCAGTGCCGATACCGCTAATTGATCTTCTTCGATGCATTTTGGATTTTTACTCATTATATCCAGCGCCTTTATACTATTTAACTCAGTTTCTTTCTGCAACATTCTGCGTAAATCTCCATCGGTTATAATTCCTGCAATGGCGTCATTTGTTATTACTGCGGTAGCGCCCATTCTATTTTGGGTGATGGATACCATCACCTGTTTAAGGTCGCTGTTTGTATTAACCTGCGGTCTTGTGTCTTTCATCATTAAATCGCTTACTTTTAAATACAACCGCTTTCCTAATGTTCCACCCGGGTGAAATTTGGCGAAGTCTTCGCTGGTGAAGCCCGTATTTTCAATCAGGCAAACAGCCAGCGCGTCTCCCATGGCCAATTGTGCCGTGGTACTGGTGGTAGGGGCAAGATTGTTTGGGCAGGCTTCCTGTTCAACCGTTGTATTCAAAATATAATCAGCGTGAACGGCAAGGTAAGATTCTATATTGCCCGTCATAGCAATAATACTATTTCCAAAATTCTTAATCAACGGTAACAATACTTTTATTTCAGCACTTTCACCACTTTTACTGATCAGCAGTACAATATCTTCTTTTTGAACAATGCCCAGGTCGCCATGAATGGCATCTGCAGCATGCAAAAAAGCCGATGGAGTACCTACAGAATTAAATGTGGCTACAATTTTTTGAGCTATCAATGCGCTTTTGCCTATACCGCTGATAACAACTTTACCTTTGCAACCAACAATCAGCCGCACTATCTTTTCAAACTGCACATCTATATAATTGGTCAGAAATTCTACTGACCGGGCTTCCAGTAAAATTGTACGTTTTGCGACAGCCTGAATATCAATTGATGCCATAAATAGAGGCCGCAAACCTAAATGAAAAACGCCGGTTAAAAAAACGACTTCAAATTGTGTTGGTATGCGCCTTTAAATAGTTGCAAAGCAGTTTTTTTTTCATACCTTAAATATAGAATTTATATAAGGCTATTAGTTAATGTGAAACAATAAACATCATATTAACTTCCAGAAAAGCACTATTTATAGTAACTTCGCTCACTTTTTTATTTATGAGCCGCTCATGAAAAGTGCGTAGGAAAATTGAATGACATGCCAACAGCAACAAAAAAAACCACTCCCAAAGCAAAAACTACTTCTCCCGCCAAAACCAATGGTTCTGCAAAAAGCACTTCCTCAAAAAATGTCTTTGATCTTGATGCGGGTTTACAGGAATATTTTGGTTTTAAAGATTTTAAAGGCAATCAAAGAGCCATTATTGAAAGCCTGCTTTCGGGTAAAGACACCTTTGTGATAAAACCAACCGGTGGGGGCAAGAGTTTATGTTATCAGTTGCCTGCTATTCTCAGCCCTGGATGCGCTATTATCGTATCCCCGCTCATAGCCCTCATGAAAAACCAGGTAGACCTTGTGCGCGGGTACAGCAGCAACGATAATGTGGCGCACTTTTTAAATTCTACCTTAAATAAAAAAGAAATAAAAGAAGTACAAGATGACCTGTTAAGCGGTCATACCAAATTATTATACGTAGCGCCGGAAACATTAACCAAGCAGGAAAATCTTGATTTTTTCCGCGATCTGAATGTTTCTTTTTTTGCTGTGGATGAAGCCCATTGTATTTCAGAATGGGGGCACGACTTCCGTCCTGAATACAGGCGCTTGAGAGACATGATGACGGAGATCAATCCTGATATTCCGGTTATAGCGCTTACAGCCACCGCTACGCCTAAAGTACAAAGCGACATCATCAAAAATCTTGGACTCAAAGAACCTAAAATATTTATTTCTTCGTTTAACCGCCCCAATCTCTATTACGAAATACAACCCAAGATAAAAAAGGATCAAACGATCAAAAGCATCGTTAAGTTTATTGTAGGCATGAAGGGTAAAAGCGGTATCATTTATACACTCAACCGCAAAACTACCGAAGAGTTGGCTGATATACTTACAGCCAATGGAATTAAAGCTGTTCCTTACCACGCAGGATTTGACGGAAAGCTGAGAGCAGAAAGACAGGATTTATTTTTAAATGAAGATGTACAGGTAATTGTGGCCACCATAGCTTTTGGAATGGGTATTGATAAACCCGATATCCGTTTTGTGATTCACTTTAACATTCCAAAATCCATTGAAAATTATTACCAGGAAACGGGTCGCGCAGGCCGTGATGGACTGGAAGGAAAATGTATTTTATACTATTCTCATAAAGATGTTGCCAAGCTGGAACACCTCATGCGCGATAAACCATTAAGCGAAAGAGAAGTTGGTGCGCAGTTGATCAATGAAACCGTAGCCTTTGCGGAAGCGGGTGTGTGTCGCCGTAAGGTATTGATGAGCTATTTTGGAGAAGAATATATTGCTGAAAATTGCGGTCAATGTGATAATTGCCTGCATCCAAAAGAGAAAGTAGAGGCCAAAGAAGATGTGGTGAAGGCAATGAAGGTGATTAAAAAACTGGACGAGCGTTTTGCTACGGATTACGTAGTAAATATATTGGTTGGACGACTTACTCCACAGATCAACATGTATCGCCATGGCGGTATACCGGAGTTTGCCATTGGTAACGATCAACCAGATCATTACTGGAATTCCTTGATTCGCCAAATGTTGCTGGAAGGTTTACTGGAAAAAGATATTGAAGAATATGGCGTTTTAAAACTTAGTGCCAAAGGAGAGAAGTTTGCTAAAAAGCCAGCTTCATTTAAAATAGTATTAAACAACCAGTTTGAGGATGCGAATGAAGATGATGAAGAGGGTGGCGCAGAAGCGGCTACCAGTGGTAGCACAGATGAAAAGTTGTTTGAGATGCTGAAAGAGCTTCGCCAGAAAGAGGCAAAGAAAAAAGGATTACCTCCTTTTGTGATCTTTCTGGAAACTTCGCTGCAGGATATGGCCACGTTATACCCTACCACTACTACCGAACTGGAAAAATGCCAGGAGAATGTAAGCAAGGAAAAGCCATGCGTTACGGCAAACCTTTTGTTGATCTTATTGCCAGTTATGTAGAAGAAAATAATATTGAGCGCCCGGATGATTTTGTGATGAAAAGTGTGGTAAACAAGGGTAGGCAAAGTATACATTATACAACCAGACCGATAAAGAAAATACCTTTAGAAACGATAGCGAAAAATAAGGACGTTCGTTTAGATGCTTACTGGAAGAAATGGAAACCATTGCAGCCAGCGGCACCGTTAAATTTAGATTATACCATTGATGAAATGGTAGATGAATACGACCAGGACGATATATACTCGATTATTTCAAAAGCTGCGAAACCTCATCATTACAGGTGGCGCAACAGGAACTAAGTGACGGCAATTTTACCTGGGAGCAATTAAAGATTATGAGGGATTAAGTTTTGAATGAATATGGCATGTAACCTATAAGGCGAAGGGTCTGCGGGTTCAGACCAAAGCAATTTGAAGTTTCTAAATTTTTATCAGAAATATTTCGCTGTTAAACCGGAAACCCTATTTTTGCAGCCCCTTTAAAAGACGTAATAAATGATGGTGCGACCAGCTCAGTCGGTAGAAACAAAGGACTGAAAATCCTTGTCGCCGGTTCGATCCCGGCCCCACACCAAAAAACCTCAACGAAAATGTTGGGGTTTCTATTTGAAGGACTGAAAATATGTTGCTTCCTCCAATTGCTATGAAATCCTATGATATTAAAAACTTTTTTACTTTCGATATACAATTCCCGTAACTCATCCGCATACACTACCAACTTTTGTCCAATCAAATCTTTTCGTTTGGGATCTCCAAAGCTGAGTTCTTTTACTTGATACGGCAGATAAAACATACAACTCATAAATATCTCTATTGGATTTTGTGTCGTTACACTCCACAAAAATATACCCAGGCTTCTGGCTTATCTAAAATAATATCTCTTCTCTGATTGCCTGACTGAAATACCCACGACAAACCGTAAAGCTTTGCCGACGAGCGAAGCATCGTTTTTACAGCAATACCTGTATTTTCAAAATACAGATCACTATCCCATGATTTTTGTTTTGCTTCGTAAATTGAATAATCGGGCGGTAGTACAGCGCCATATTCCGACAATACCGTATACACCGCCTCTTCACCAAGTTTGCTTTTGAAATGGTCAAGACGTATTTTTTCAGGATGTGTTTGTTTTGAATCGCTGTAGTTGGTAGTTGGTGTTACTTCTTTTGCAAAACGCCATGCTTTTTCTGCTATTGATCTGGCTAAAATTACCTTCTGAAGGGTTGTAAAAAATCTCATGGTTAGCAAGCGTATGGGTGTCTTATTAAACAATTTACGCAAATTTGTTTAACATACACTGTGGCATATGCATCTGAGATCTTTTATACTATCTTTCCTGTTATTTATTTTGTTCTTCACCTCCTATGCACAACAAAACAATCGTATGAAGCAATCAAAAACATCTGGTTATGCGGCAGTAAATGGCATTAATATGTACTATGAAATCCATGGCCAAGGCAATATGCCTCTGGTATTGATTCATGGTGGAGGATCAACCATTGAAACGAGCTTTGGTACTATACTGCCTTTGCTGGCTGCTCTTTACAAAATAATAGCGGTTGAATTACAGGCGCACGGCCGTACGAGCGATAGAGATGCGCCTGAATCGTTTAAGCAGGACGCTGATGATGTAGCTGCGTTATTGGCTCATCTTAACATTGGTAAAGCCAATTTTCTGGGTTTTAGTAATGGCGGAAGTACTACGCTGCAAATCGCCATCCGCCACCCGGAAATAGTGAACAAGATAATACCAGTTGCTGCCGCTTACAGAAGGGACGGCCTAATACCTGGGTTTTTCGATGGTATGCATCAGGCTAGCTTAGATAATATGCCTGGTCCGCTTAAAGAAGCTTACGTTAAAGTAGCACCTGATAAGAATCAATTGCAGGTGATGTTTGAAAAAGATAAACAACGCATGATCAACTTTGCAGATTGGCCAGATGAAGAAATAAAATCTATTAAAGCGCCTGCATTATTTATGGTGGCTGATAAAGATGTGGTAACGGTTGAGCATACCCTCAAAATGTCACAACTGGTTCAGGGAGCAACATTAGTGGTACTGCCTGGTATACATGGTTCTTTTATAGGAGAAATTTGTACTGTGGAAAAAAACAGTAAACTGCCTGAAATAACAGTAGCGCTAATAGAAGCGTTTCTGAACAAATAAAATGCTTAAAACACATCTCCATCTTCAAGCAAGCCCATATTTATGAGTTTTATCCGCACGCCGTTTATGCCGCGGCTTAACTGTTTAGCAATGTCTTTAATGGGAATTCCCTTATTAAAAAGTTCAGCCATCTCGTCTTCTTGATCATCGGTCCAGCGTTTGCCATGATTGGTGGATTTTGTAAAACTGGTTTTGGCGGTTTTATTAGAAGGCATAAACGTTTCGCCATATACACTCCAGTCATCCATATAATGGCTGCTTTTGTATTTTGATGTAGTAGTTGTTACAGGCTGCGCCTGCTGTACAAGTGAAATACTTTTTAATGGATTTATCTCCGGTGGAATATTCAGTTTGCTTTTAGCACGGGTAACGGCTACATACAGGATATTAACTTCTTCGCTCTGCTTATTTTTAAACAGTTCTGTTATTTTTTCGGTGCCTTGTTGCGCGATATTCTTTTTCAATTTTTCTTCAGTAACAAAATCGTTGAGTAAAGTTACTTCATCATATTCCATTCCCTTGCAGCGATGCACCGTGCTGAAAATCATATCTGCTTCTTCTTTAGCAGTTGTATGATTGGTTTTTAATTCACTGATGAGCGATGGCAGCTTATTGCCAAATTCTTTCACTACATCTACAATCATACTCAAACCACTATCCTCTGTTTTGTCAATATAATCTTCCAGCTCTTTCATAGTTTTCATACCGGCAATTAACCTGTCTTTTATTTTTTCCGGCTTGCCATTGTGGAGGCTTAACACATCATATAATGACGCGCCTTCATCTGCGAACGTATAGCTGTTGATATTACCTTCAAAATATACTTTTTTAATATTACCACGCTGCCATTGCGCAATAGCATTTAACAGTAAACTTAAATTACCACGGCCAAGCGTTGCTTTTGTTTGTATGCTTTCGGAAGGCGAACCGGCACCAACAATTTTTACCGCGGACTGCTGGTTCAAATGTTTTTTCCAGCTAAGTACCTTGTTAGCAATTAATGCCACCTCATCATCAAAACGAAAGCTGTTGCTGAGATGATATACCGGGAAATCCACCTGTTGTAAGCTATTAATAGCATAACGCCAGCCATAAATCTGCTGGTGCTTATCGCCAACAATTATTTTAATGGCTTTCTGTTTTAAAAAAACATCCAGCATAGCTGCACTCGCATCCTGTCCTTCGTCGAACAATATATAATCATAAGGCAATACAGGATTTGCGAGTTGAAATTTTTTGAGATAGAAATCATGCGTAAGGCTTATTTCCGCCTTATCCATTTTTGCTAATGCTGCACGGGTAAATTGTTCTATCTGTTTATAAAAATTATTAACGAACGTTTTTGCTTTTGCGTCTGTTATAACTTCTGCATAGTTAAGCTCCTGAACCCTTGCCACATTGCTGTTGCAGAAATAACTGATGAATTTACTTACATGCGAAGCCAATATAAAATCGGTATGTTGATCGCCTGTGGCTATGTTCAGCATATCGCACCATTCATAAATTTTATAACCCTGCACCACCTGGTAGTTGCTGAATTTTATGATATGGTCAAAAGCGAGTGAATGGGCGGTTTCAACTTTCACGTGCGGAATCCCTGCAGTAGCAAACTTTTGAGCAGCTTCTGTTTTTACAGTTTTATTGAACGCAAGGTATAATATTTTACTACCGGCCTGGCGGGTTTTAGCATACTCAATAAGTGTAGTGGTTTTGCCACTACCAGCCACGGCATTAATCACCAGGTTGTGATTGGTGGCTATTACAGTCTGTTGTTCGGTGGTGAGTTGCATAGTGCAAATTTGCAGCAGTTAAATATATAATCAATGCATTCTAAATAACAAAATCATGTTACTATTGAACACATTCCTGCTCAGGTGTCACTCTGAATCCTATCGGTTCTCTTTCTTCCCACTTCTTTTCCAGCAATTTTTCCTCAATGAGGTTTTGCATGGTGGCGTAAATCTGCGCAAGCTGATCATCATGATTGCCAACCTGTTCTTTCAATTCATGTACCTGCCTTGAAAGTGCTGCGTTACTAAGAATAAAGCGCCTCACTTCTACAAAGGCACGCATAATGGCTATATTCATATGTATTGCCTTATCAGTATGCAAAACACTGCTCAGCATAGCCACACCCTGCTCTGTAAAAGCAAACGGAGCGTAACGTGTACCGCCTCGCTGGTTTGAGGTGCTCAAACTGCACCTCAAACTGTCAAATTCCTGTTTGGTTAACTCAAACATGAAATCTGCCGGGAAACGTTTGGCGTTCTGCCGTACCGCTCTTTTCAAATATTTTGTTTCAATCTCATACAATACCGCAAGGTCAAAGTCAAGTATTGCTTTTTGACCACGGATGTCATAGATTTTGTTTTGAATTAATTGTAGTTGCATAATAAAAGTTGTCTTTAATCCTGTCTGTTAAGCAAAGCCAATACTAAGATACAATATTATTTCACTAAATTACTAATATTTTTAGCAATTTTATTTGCCCTTATTCTTCCCACAATGTAGGCCAGTAATGGTTTACATGGATATAACATCATATACTAAAGAAACAAAACAAATAAAACAAAGCTGCTAGTATTAGTAAGTATGTAAATTTTAAACATGTTTTCTCAGAAGTGAGAATAATATATTTGCAGCAGAATATTTTATTATGTGGACCTGCCCTTTATGTGCGCAGCAATTCGTAAAAGCCAATCAGTCACACTCCTGTATGGATAAGGAACTATCTGATTTTCTGCGAGGCAAAACAGCACATACACTTGCCCTATTCTGGCATTTTGCTGATAGCTTTAAACGTATTGGCAATGTTAACATTCACCCCACTAAAAGCTTGATTGCCTTTGCCGCCAAAACCCGTATCGCTTTTGTTATAAGATTAGGAAAAAATTTTATTGATATTGTTTTCCCGTTTAAGGAAGCTTACCATGATAATTTATGTTTTCATAAAATTGCCCAGGTTCCAGGGAGCAATCAATTCAATCATCATTTTAAAATGTATTATAAAGATGATATAAACGATGAAGTAAAAAGTTTTATGAAGCTTGCTTATGCCCTGGGAAATCAACAGTGATTAATGTATAAGCGTAAATGATTGTATTGTCTTCTCTTCACCATTTACAATTATGCTCAATTTGTGTAAGCCAGGATAGAATTTTTTGGTAGTAATGGGTCTGAAAGATTGCTTTTTCTGCACTTCCGCTTTTTCATTCGCTTTGTACCATCGCTCACTTATTTTAAATACTTTTTTTGAGAGTTGTCCATTGGCTTTATTGTAATACACCGCATATTCAAGACGCACTAACTGCTCGTTGGGATATTTATTCTGAATATAAAAACTAAACCGCAAATCATCTCCCTGCTTTATTACAGGCGTGTTGATATTAAAATTAGTCACACGCATATTTTTGCTTTCAAGACCGTAATGTTTTAATATTTCACCATGTCCTGCCTTCAACAATGTGCGTGAACCATGCTTAATAACCGCATCTGTTTCTTTGCTTATTCCTTTCCACCTGGCGGCAATATCCAACACAATACCTGGATGATCTTTGGCAATATCATTGAGGTTATTGGCAACACTTCTTCTCACCCATTCAGAGGGATCATTTTTTAAATTTTCGAGGATTGGCAAAACAGGCTTTGGATCTTTTTTTAAATCCGGGATAGCTATTGCCCAAGGCAACCTCGGGCGGGATCCTTCGCTGGCAAATCTTCTTACATGATAGCTTTTGTGCAACGACCATTTAATCATCTGATCAATCATCCTGCTTTTATATTTCAGTATAAAAGGCCGCACTGCAAATTCGCAACTGATAAACTGCGTAACGGTTTCTAATGCTTTCACCGAACTTTTATAATCTTCCAGTCCATAGGTACCTATATAATCAGGTAAAAACATAAATGCTATGCCATATTCATCAAATTTTTTGTTTTTCAGCCTCGCAATAAGATCATCTATCAACTTTGCAGCTTTCGAAAAATCAGGAGGCATAAATTCATGCAACACTTTTGTGGTATGCCGCATACGGTCTTTCCATTCCTTCTGTTTAAAATCTTCATCAAATACCTTTTTTATAAATGCTTTTTTATCAAGCGATGGAATTACAGTTGCTGCAACATCAAGAAACCGTTCATAAAAAGAAACAGAATACACATCTTTTATAAGTGCCATGAAAAAAAGCTTAAGGTTTACAAACGATTATTTATATAAATATCATTATCCAGCGACTAAAAAACTAAAACAATCTGGTGAAGGTTGAACACAATTTATAGCATATCGCCTGATCTGCCATTTTCTTTCTTGCTATATACAGCTTTGAAATACACTTCTTTTCACACCTATTTTCTAACTTTATCAGAAGCGATGTATTCACAATCAACTACACTTTCATATGGCAAAAACATGCATACAAATTCTGCTCTTTATATTTTTTGCAATACAGGGAGTACATGCGCAAATCACTAGTATTACCCCCGGAAAATCAGCCCCGTTCATCAAACTAAAAAATGTGGACAACAAAATGATTTCGTTTGATGATTATCCCAGGGCTAAGGGTTTCATTATAGTCTTCATGTCAAACAGTTGCCCTTATTCAAAGGCGTACGAAGAAAGAATTACAAATCTGTCTAAAAAATATACAGCGCTTCAATTTCCGCTTCTTGCTGTAAACGCTAATAATCCTGAAGCTTCGCCTGAAAACAGTTTTGCCAATATGCAGGAATATGCAAAAGCCAGGCATTTTAGTTTTCCTTATTTATGCGATGATAAACAGGCAATAGCCGATACATATGGCGCCAGAAGTACGCCACAGGTTTTTGTAATAAGCAAAAAGGGAACAAGTTATACTGTTGAATATACTGGGGCAATAGATAATGATACACAAAACAACAAAGCGGATAAAATCAACTATCTTGAAGATGCGCTAACTGCAATATTAAATAACACAAAACCAACTGTAACGCAAACCAAAGCAATCGGGTGCAGCATCAGCAGAAAAAAAGCTAAGCCGTAAATATATTTAAGGTTGAAATATGCTGTTGTCTATCTGTTCATTCAATTTTACCTGGTCAACTGTAATAATCAATATTTCCTGACCGTTAGCAGTGTAAGTAATTTTATGAGGCGAATTGAAGCCTTCATCAAAATGGTAATCACTGAAAAAAATATCCAGCATGCTTTTATCCAGCTCGGTGTTTTTTGATACGGCTTGTTTTTTTATCAGTGCAAAATTATTGCTGTCAAAAAAATAATTTTCAGTATCTCCGTTTTTACGGGTGAGTTTTATTTTGAAACATGGTTTTTTGTCTACCGTGTCTTTACCCTCAAGTGTTACAGCAAATCCTTTATGTTTATAATTAATGAAGGGAGTTTCCAGGGCTACATCAGATTCATTAGCGATGGCAAGCGCATCTTTTCCGGTGAGGATGGTTTTCTTTGTTTCATCTTTAAAGCCATCTATCCGCCAACCAATTTTACCATTATAGCCCTGTTTAAAAGATTTACCATTAGCTGTAACCGTGTACTCATATAAATCAGGCGATTTGGAATATGCTTTAAATGGAAATGAAATACCGCCATAATTATACATACCGGAACTCACAATAGAAGTTATGCTTTTCCATTTCTGTAAACCACCTGTAAATGCTACATACTTCGCAACAATCTCATCGGCAGTTTGCGCCTTTGCCGTAATAGAAACAGCCATCAATAAAAAGAAAAAAGCAAACTTTTGTATACGCATACCCCGCAAATTTAATTGCGCAAATTAAGCAAATACATTTATCAAAAAATATAACTGATGCCGGCTTTAATAAAGCGGGGTGTTCCCGGTGTGTAATGTATTTCTGAAACAGGTATTATTTCTGTTTGTAATCTCGATTCGGTATCAAACTGCGCTTCTTTCCAGTAACGGTTCAACAGGTTTTCAGCGGAAATACCAATCTCGAATTTCTTAAATGCATAACTCAGTACCGCGTCCATTAAAAAATAACCCTGCGCTCTTACAGTATTATCTTCATTAGCCGGTCTGTCTCCTATATAACGGTAACGCACACCAGCATTAAACCCATTTGATTTTACTGTTAATCCACCTATGCTTGTAAAAGTGGGTGCCAGCGGAACGTAATCTTCGCCTTTAGGTGCATCTACTGTACGGGGTCGCGCATAGTTCAGATCTACATCTGCATATAACCATTTGTTGAATTGATAGCGTGCAGATAGGTCAACGCCCGAACGACGGGTTTTACCTCCAGGCTCTACTATACCTTCATCGCCTACATACACAAACTCCTGTTGAGAATGTAATTGCCACAAAGCTGCTTTCACCAATAGTTGTTTTGCCGGCTTTAACACTACACCCAGGTCGGTTCCAAATACTTTTGGCAGAATATCTTTTGCCGTGTTATTAAGTATCACTCTTGTATCATTACTATGAAAACCAATACCGGTATTGAGATATACTCTAACCGCTGAATTAATATTGTAGTTGAAATTCAGTTTGGGACTTACAATACCACGGCTTTGTATTGCGAAACTATTTGCACCAGCCAGTATATTTTTATATGCGAACCTGAAGTAATCGTAGCGTAATCCTCCATTTATATTAAAATGGTTATTTAGTTTTACATGCTGCTGAACATAAGCGAATCCGTTCCATTCACGTACATCACCTGATTGTTCGTGGCTTAAAAATTGGCGACGAACAACATGATTTAATGCAATATTGTTCACATCATCAAACCTGGCGCCCCAGCCAAATTCGGTGTGAGCGCTTTTTCTTCCTATAAAATAATCTTTCGACATAGTGCCTGTGTAGCCATAAATATTTCTTGTTTCCCGCTGATTAATTTCATCTCCGTTAATGGAATCTTTTAGAAAAAAAGTAAAGTTGGAAAACAGGTTAAAATGATAATTAGTAAAATACAATTGATCCGTTGTTTGCCAACCATCGTGCCAGCGTTTGGTAAATTTCGCACTGATGTTCGTTCTGTTGGTATTGCCTCCCTCTGAATTATCAATAGAGCCAAACCTACCTATCATTCCACTTTCCACTGCACGATCCGGAATTTGTCCTGAAGCATTCCACCTGCTGTCTAATGTAGAAGCAAGTATGGTAAGCTGCGCATCATTATTAAAGATGGCATTGTATTTTCCCATTATATTAAACCGGTGAAATTTTTGCGGGCTGTCGAAATAGCCATCTGATTTAAAATATTCAGAGGCAACATACAATTGTTGTCTCACCCTATCGTTGCTTTTGTTCAACAACTTAACCATACCCAATACACGCTGACTATTGAATTTACCCGCCTGAATTTTTACAAGATTTTCCTGTAAAAAGTCCTTGGTTTGCATCTCTACGAAGCCTGCTGTAGCAAGGTTTCCTTTATTGGTATAATAGGGTCCTTTATCAAAATTTATTTTCTCTACGGTTTCGGGAATCAAAAAGTGAAGATCAGCATAGCCCTGACCATGCGCGTGTGAAACCATATTTACCGGCAAGCCATCCACACTTATATTTATATCCGTACCATGATCAATATCGTAGCCACGCAAAAAAATCTGCTCTGCTTTTCCTCCACCTGCGTGCTGTGCAATAAACAAACCCGAAACCAATCTTAATATATCCTGTGAAGTATTGATAGGCCTTAGTTTAATATCTACAGCAGCAAGCGTATTTAATGCAGATGGCTTTCGGGTAACCACTGTTACGTCAGATAAAGTAACATTACTTTTTTGCATAGCCACTTTTACAACGGCTATTTTATTTTGTTCCAAATCAATGGCTATCTTTTCTGTAAGATATCCAACATGCGAAAGCATTATTTCATAATGGCCAGGAGTGAGATCATGAATTTTAAATGTGCCGAAATGATCTGAGTTTTCAGCAATCATTCTGCTGCCAGTAATATTTACAGTAACACCGTTTAAAGGAGATTGGTTCTGTTCATCACCAATATATCCTATTATTTGTCCATTTTGACATACTCCTGTAACTGATAAAAAGATACAGGTGAAAACAAATATGATTTTGCGGATAAGCATATTGTTAAGGTTATACCAGATGTACGAATTAAAATATGCGGTGGCTTTAATCGAATAAAATAAAAATAGATGTAAAGAAGTACTTCTGTTAAAATCCAAACAAATTCAAAATTCGTAACTGTTTTTGTCCGGACTTATTAATCCACCTCGTGTAGGCCCATCCGCCATAGACGGTTTCATTTATAAAACCTGCTATTGCATAACTAATTAAACATTTTAAATTAAAAGCTAATGAAAAAGAAAACTTTATTAGGAACCGTCATCGGAGTAGTAGCCATCGGCGGTATCCTATTCGCGGCAGATCATATTGATGCGCCAGCGGTAACAGGTACAGGAAATGTAAGTCTTGGTACCGACATAACAGATGTATATGCTTTTCAGAGCCCGGCAGACAACAGCAAGATGGTTTTTGTTATTAATACGCAGGGACTTTTGTCTCCTT
>JBGALP010000091.1:0-17109 GCA_044223805.1 Agriterribacter sp. | reverse complement strand
CAACAGCGGTTTGGAAATATTGCGTACAAAACCGGTGCGTTGTTTTTTATTATCAGTCGCACAGCAGGCGCTACGGCAAGGCTATACCTTGTAATAAACATCCTGCAGTTTTTTATTTTAGACAAAATGGGTGTGCCTTTTATTGTTACTACATCTTTTATTTTATTGATGATATTGCTGTATACTTTTGAAGGAGGTGTTAAAACCATCGTGTATACTGATACATTGCAAACCACGCTGATGGTTACGGGGCTTATTGTATGCGTTATCTATATTCTCCATCACCTTAATATAAGCAGCGGAGAAGCCTTGAGCCAGATGAGCGACAGGGGCTATCTGAATGTGTTTAATACAGATGTAAACAGTAAAGGTTTTTTTCTGAAACAGATTGTGGGAGGCGCTTTTATAACCATTGCCATGACGGGGCTTGACCAGGAAATGATGCAGAAAAATATCAGTGTAAAAAGATTGGGCGACTCGCAGAAAAATGTAATGACTATGGCCACGGTGATGACTGGGGTATTGTTCCTGTTTTTAATGCTGGGTGGATTGTTGTATTTGTTTACGCTGTCAAAAGGGGGTGTATATACTGATGTAACTGTTGATGGAAAAGTGGTAAAGCATTTATTAGTGGCAGATCCTGCTAATGCAACACAAAATATGAATGTGATCGGTGATAAAATGTTTCCCTCTATAGCTATGAATTTTTTACCACCAGCTATCAGCATCATGTTTATAATAGCGCTCATTTCAGCCTTATTTCCGAGTGCTGATGGGGCGTTAACGGCATTGACTTCTTCTTTTTGTATAGATATTCTGGGTATTAAAAGCCGCACAGACCTCGATGAAAAGGCAAAAAAACGTACAAGGTTAACCGTACATTTTACATTTGCTGTTGTGTTTCTCATGTGTATCCTGGTTTTTCATGTTATCAATAACAATAGTATTGTAGATCTGATACTTGAATTGGCCGGGTATACCTATGGTCCTTTGCTTGGGTTATTCGCATTCGGTATTTTAACCAGGCGTCAGCTTCCCGAAAGCTGGGCTATTGCTGCTATTGCCTTAGTGGCGCCGTTACTTTGCTTTTTTATCAGCAGAAATGCCGCAAACTGGTTTGGTGGTTTCCAGATCGGGTTAGAGTTACTACTTATTAACGGGCTGCTTACTTACCTGGGGTTGCTAATGATTTCAAAAAGAAGCAGTTCCATAAACTAAATTCTCAAAACATTCGTTGTATAAACAAGGCCACTGCAGCAGCGGTGGCTTTATTGTCTGAAAGGTTTATGGTTTAAGGTTTATGGTTTCACAACCTGAACCTTGTGCCTGTAACCTGTACCCACAAACACTAAACTTTAAACGATAAACACTAAACAACACAACGATGAACGCAACCCTGAACACATTAAAGGAAAGACATTGGAAAGAGAGCATGGCGCATAGCAGTTGGCAGATCTTTAAAATAATGGCTGAATTTGTAGACGGCTTTGAAGCATTATCTAAAATCGGACCTTGTATCTCCATCTTTGGTTCGGCAAGAACAAAGCCTGGTAATCCATATTACGAATTGTCTACAGAAATAGCTAAACGCCTGGCAGAAGAAGGATTTGGGGTAATCACTGGCGGCGGTCCGGGCATAATGGAAGCTGCCAATAAAGGCGCAGCCCTGGCCAATGGCAAAAGTGTTGGATTAAATATTGAATTGCCTTTTGAGCAGTACGACAATGTTTATATTGACAGAGATAAACTTTTGAATTTTGATTACTTTTTTGTGCGCAAAGTAATGTTTACAAAATACTCTCAGGGCTTTGTTATGATGCCCGGCGGCTTTGGCACCATGGATGAATTTTTTGAAGTAGCCACGCTTATTCAAACAGAAAAATTCAAACAGATGCCGATGGTGCTGGTGGGTAAAAAATACTGGCAGGGATTGATTAACTGGCTGGAAGATGTGATGTTGACCGAAGGCAATATTAACCCTGAAGACCTGGCATTATTTGAAGTGGTAGATACGGCAGATGAAGTAGTACACCACATGCTGGAATACTACAGAACAAGGCAGTTGGCTCCAAATTTTTAATTGCTTTTTTCTTGTATTACCTTTGCCGAAAGTATTACTATTGGAATTTCTTCATCCGCTGGCAGACTTATACGCAACGTTACATACAACACCTGATGACGAATTGCTGAAAGCCATCGCAGACTATACCAATGAAACACACCCCAAGGCTCATATGTTGAGCGGCCCTGTTCAGGGCAGGTTACTTGAAATGATCAGCAGCATGATCAAGCCGGAACGCATATTGGAAATAGGCACTTTTACAGGTTATAGCGCCTTGTGCCTTGCTAAAGGGTTAAAAGAAAATGGTAAATTATATACCATTGAAATGAGGGCAGACGATGCGCAGAAAGCTGCCGGTTTTTTTAACAAATCTGCACTGAAAGATAAAATTAACTTGCAGGTTGGTGATGCCGGTAGTATTATACCAACATTAAAAGAAGCATGGGATCTTGTTTTTATTGACGCGGATAAAGTGAATTACACCCGTTATTACGAAATGGTATTGCCCGATGTAAAAACCGGTGGATATATTATAGCGGATAATGTATTGTTTCACGGCGAAGTGTTAGCTGAAAAAAAAGAAGGTAAAAACGCGAAAGCTATTCATGCTTTTAATGAGTATATAAAGAATGATAACAGAGTTGAAACCGTAATGCTTACTGTGAGAGACGGGCTGATGTTAATACGGAAAAAGTAGAATGAAAAATCCAATGAAAAAAAACGCATTTCTGATATTGATCGGCAGCTTGGCCTTTTGGTGCAATGCGGCTATGGCGCAGAACCCTGCTATAATTCAGTATGTAAATACATACAAGTTTATTGCTATAAAAGAAATGCAGCGCACTGGTATTCCCGCTTCTATAAAACTGGCGCAGGGCATTTTAGAAACAGAAGCAGGTAACAGCGATCTCGTGAGAAGATCTAATAATCATTTTGGCATTAAATGTAAAAATACCTGGACGGGTGATAAAGTGTATCACGATGATGATGAAAGAGGAGAATGTTTTCGTTCATACGGCTCGGCTGAGGATTCCTATAAAGATCATTCCGATTTTTTAAAGAATAGTCCCCGTTACGCTTTTTTGTTTGATCTTGATCCTGAAGATTATGAAGGCTGGGCAAAAGGTTTGAAGAAAGCGGGTTACGCTACCAATCCTAAGTACACGCAACAGTTGCTGAAATATATTGAAGATTATAATCTGCAATTGTATAGCCTTATAGCGTTAGGCAAAAAAAATATCAGTGATGAAGATGCGATGTATGCGGCAAACAACAGCAATAACACACCTCAAATAGCTCTTGTAGCTTCAAGACCTGTTCCTTCCCAAAATATAAAACAAGGTGTTGTATTACCGCAACCAGGTACATCAAAACGTGCACAATATCCACAGGAAGAATTTAAAATAAATGACACTAAAGTATTGTTTGCGGCAGCAGGGGCATCGCTGTTGGCTATAGCAGATCAGTATGATGTGAGATACCAGCACCTCATTGATTTTAACGAATTAGCCGAAAACACAGACATCCTTCCTCAGGATCAACTTATTTTTCTGCAACGGAAAAGAAGGCAGGGCGCTACGGAATTTCATATCGCACAAAAAGGTGAAACTGTGTATGACATTGCCCAGGCAGAAGGCATACGATTAGAAAATCTTATCAGTTACAATCAGCCAGGAATTAACGATCCATTGCTTGAGGGACAAAAAATATATCTTCAAAAAGATGCAGCAAAACAGGGTGTGAGAGAAGAAGAGAAGATAGTAGCGGTTAATGAAAACGCACACTCACCTTCTTCTTTACCAGCAACAACCTCCACTTCCGGATCAACGGTAAAACATATTGTATTAGGTAAAGAAACATTATACAGTATAGCCAAAAAATACGACGTAGGTGTGGACCAGTTAAGAAGCTGGAACAGTTTGCAGAAAGATGACATAAAAGCGGGGCAGGAATTGTTGATATATAAAAACTGATACATGGACTTGATACAGGTTCACGATAAATCATTTCAGCCATATATTTCCGCCGGACAAATAGCGGAAAAAATAAAAGAACTGGCGCTGCTTATTGAAAAAGATTATATTGGAAAAACGCCTTTGTTTATAGCTATCTTAAACGGTTCTTTCATGTTTGCTTCAGACTTGTTTAAAGTACTGAACATACCGGCTGAAATTTGTTTTATAAAACTGGCTTCCTATAAAGGCACCAAATCTTCCGGCTCTGTAATAACTTCTATAGGGCTTGATGTAGATTTGTTTGGAAGAGAGGTAGTAATATTGGAAGACATTATTGATACCGGTAAAACCATGAATGAGTTTTTGCCACAACTCTTGCACCAACATCCGGCATCTTTGAAAATATGTGCATTACTGCATAAACCAGAAGCGGCAAGGTTTCCTATTCCTGTTGATTACTGCGGGTTTTCAATACCTGATAAATTTGTGGTGGGTTATGGATTAGATTATGATGGTTTGGGAAGAAATTTAAAAGAGATTTATCAATTGGTGGAGTAATACCCTGCCTTTGAAAATATATTGTATCCAATATCGTTAGTTGTAGTAAACCATTTACCAAAATGCAACGTCGGCTAAAGCAGCTTGCTGTACTGATTCAGTTGCTCTGCATTTTTAAAACAGTATCTGCCCAATACTATTTGCGGGGCGAGATTATGGATGAAAAGAAAAATCCTTTACAGAATGTAAGGATCGTTGTTCATCCTACCGGATATCCACATCTCAGCGGATTAGGGGGAGCATTTGGTATTACTACTTCCAATAAAACAGATAGTCTTGACCTTACACTTGATGGCTACGAACCTCTTTCTCTCAATGTAAATACCAACGAATATCAAAAGATAATTATGAAAATGCTGCCGTATACGGCCAGCATGCAAAAGCAATACCTCGTATCATTTACCACCACACTCACGGGGCTTACTACCCGAAAAATGTTTGTAGCCGATGAAACCTACAGTCCATTGGTTGAAAATGGGTTTGTAAAAACAGATGATAATCCTGTAACCGGGTTAACCTTAAACGTAAACAGGGCATCATACAGCAATATCCGCCGCTTTATTAATATGAATAGTCCGGTACCTGAAGACGCGGTGCGGATTGAGGAAATGCTTAACTATTTCAATTTTAATTATTCTCCGCCACAGGGTGACAGCATTTTTACCGTTCACTCCCAGGTAAGTTCATGCCCGTGGAATAAGGAGAACGAGTTATTGTTTGTACAAGTGGCATCTAAAAAGCTGAACCTTGATAACGTTCCTCCCAGCAATCTTGTTTTTTTGATAGATGTATCAGGCTCAATGGATATGCCCAACAGGCTGCCTTTGCTCAAATCATCATTTAGAAAACTGGTACAGAACCTGCGACCTGTTGATACAGTTTCGATAGTTGTGTACGGTGGCGTAACAGGTATAATGCTTCCACCAACCAGCGGTGAGCAAAAGGAGAAAATTCTGGAAGCGATTGAAGGATTGGCTGCAGGAGGGTTTACACCGGGTGCAGCAGGTATACGGCAGGCCTACCACCTGGCGCATAATACATTTATTAAAGGTGGTAATAACCGCGTAATACTGGCAACTGATGGTGATTTTAATGTAGGAGAAACAGGTGAAAAAGAACTGGAGACATTGATCACGCAAATGAAACAAGGCGGAATTTATCTTACCTGCCTGGGCGTAGGCATGGGAAATTATAAGGATTCAAAAATTGAAATACTGGCTAAAAAGGGAAATGGAAATTTTGCTTATCTCGATGATGAAAGAGAAGGAGAGAAGGTGCTGGTAAAAGAACTTACGCAAACATTATATGCCGTTGCAGACAACGTGTTTATGAACGTATCTTTTAACAGCGATATTGTAAAAGAATACCGCCTCATTGGCTTTGATAATAAACGAAGCGCATTATCTGATACTACCAGTTTGCTGGAAGGTGGTGAAATTGGTTCCGGGCATAGTGTAATGGCAGTATTTGAATTGTATCCCGTGCATAAAAACGATGGTGTATCAAAAATGCCTGATAAAAACTCAATAGCTACCGTTACTATTAATTATTGCACTCCCGATAATAAGAAAACCATGAAACAAGCTTACAATTGTTTTTACAATTATAAGCAACTCGATAACCTCGACAGCTATTTTCGTTTCGCTACCAGTGTATGTATGTTTGGTGGACTCCTGCATAATTCTCCCTACCTCAGAGATGTTTCGTGGGATGAAGCGCTTGCGCTTACAAAAGGCTCCATGGACATAACTAACCCGTTGCAAACGGAATTTTTTGACCTGCTTACCAAAGGCAAAAAAATTTACGAACCTTCTAAGAAGAGAAAGAAGAGGAGAGAACAAGATTAGACGAGTGATCAGGTATCAGCAATCAGTTGTCTAATTATACAATGACAAGACAAAAATTACTCACGGCTCAAAGCGTATAGCCCTTCCACCTTTCTTTTCACATTTCCTTCCCATTTCAAAAAATACCTATCCATAAGTTTCACTTATATTTGTTTTATCGAAACTTTAACCGCCAATACTATGCATTCTATCATCCATCTGAAAAAAATAAGGAAAAGCTACTTTATGGGCAAACAGGAGTTGCAGGTGCTTAAAGGCATTTCGCTCGATATTCAAAAAAATGAATATGTTGCTCTTATGGGACCTTCGGGCTCTGGAAAAAGCACACTTATGAATATCATTGGTTGTCTGGATTCGCCAACAGGTGGAGATTATTTTCTGAACGGGCACCAGGTGAGTAAGATGATTGACAATGACCTGGCGGAAGTACGCAATAAGGAAATAGGTTTTGTATTTCAGCAATTCAACTTATTACCGCGCTTAAGCGCCGCGGAAAATGTGGCATTGCCGCTTATTTATTCAGGCATTCCTAAAAAGCAACGTACTGAAATGGCTATGCATGTACTAGAACAGGTTGACCTGGCAGACAGGAGCCATCACCGCCCCAATGAGTTAAGCGGTGGACAATGCCAGCGTGTGGCTATCGCGAGAGCATTGGTAAATAACCCTTCCCTCGTATTGGCTGACGAACCTACAGGTAACCTGGATACCAAAACCTCTTACGAGATCATGAATATTTTTGGTAAAATTCAGCAGGCTGGTAATACTATAGTGTTGGTTACGCATGAAGAAGATATTGCCAACTATGCCAAAAGAATTGTGCGTTTACGGGATGGTGTAATTGAAACAGATCGCGCAACGGAAAAAGCAGCCGCATTGGCTTAGCAATCACATTATTGCAATGGCATTAAAAATTTATACTAAAACAGGCGATAACGGAACCACTGGTCTTATTGGTGGAACCAAAGTGTCCAAATCTCATTTACGTATTGAAGCCTATGGTACGGTTGATGAACTGAATGCCTATATTGGTTTATGCAAAGATGTTTTGTATGATGAGCCGTCCAGGCAAATATTATACATCATCCAGGAAAACCTTTTTACCATTGGCGCTTTAATGGCATGTGAGTCTGGCAAAGAAATTAAAATGCAATTGCCTGACATTACTGAAGCAGATGTTATAGTATTAGAGAAAGAAATAGACCGTATGGAAGCTTCGCTTACGCCCATGAAATCTTTTATTCTTCCCGGGGGACATCCTTATATTTCTCATCTGCATATAGCCCGTTGTATTTGCCGCCGGGCAGAGCGCTGTTATGTGAGGCTTGGTGAAGAAGAAAATGCTGTAAACGATACTATTCTCAAATATCTCAACCGCCTTAGTGATTATCTTTTTGTATTGGCAAGATACACAGGTGCATTATTAAAAATACAAGATATACCTTGGATGCCGAAGAAGGGGTAGTAATAAATTAATTCTATTTTGGTTTTGGCACACTAACAAAAAATAAAAGTTTAAGAGTAAAATACTTTATAAATACTCAAGGCTTATGTCACAGGCTAAAACAATTTAGTTTGGATCTCTTTCTTCGGATGAAAGGTGCCAATTATCATAAAAGGATTTAATGAAACATGATGATGTGCTTGAGTTGTTCCTAAGAAGAAATGAAGGTCTTTTGTTTTGGCAAAATCATCAAAATATTTTTTTCTAACATCTGCGATGGCTTTCTTCTCATCTCCTTCGTGCCTGGCAAGACAATTCCAATATAACTGTCCTGTTTCCCAATCTTCAATCATCATGCGGCTTTCCGTACCCTGATTATCCTTGAATATGAATTTGAACTTGTATGGTAACTTCTGTACTACCTCAAATTTTCCCTTATTATTGGTTTCAAAAAGGTTAAGTTGATTCAGTTTTGCCAATTTGTCTTTGTCCCACTCACGATCAACTAATTCTGCTGTAAAATCTAAAATTATCGTCGGTTTAAACACAGCTAATGAAGTACATATATCTTTATTTTTAGCTTCTGCAATCAGTTCATTCAGATTGTAATAAATTTTTCTTAAACAAATCTTCTTGCGTTCTTCCCAATTGTTAGCTGTGTCTATATGTCCCGCAACCTTTATTTCACTTTCAATACTTTTGGGTCTGTAACTATCAGGTCTGAAATCGCCCGTGTTTTTTACTAAATCAACCTCTATCCAATCATACTTTTTGTATTGTTCATTGTACGATTTTTTGCGAAAAGGAACAGGATAAAGGCGTATCCATGTGCCATCTTCCTTAAACCCCGCTGTACAAACCAGTTCATCATATTTGGCGGAAAGTGTCGGATAGGTTTTTACTGCAATCAATATTTTGGTTAGCGCCATAAAGTTAGATGTGTTTTACTTCATAATTAAAATCGGGTAGGTTTTCTATCGCTTCGGCTAAATGTTTGCGGTGGCATTGACAAATATTTGCTTCAAAACAAGTCAATGCAATTCGTTTTTGTTTTTTTAATAGATGTAATATCTCAATTTGCAAATCTGTCGTTTTACTCAAATTGTTTTTTCTATAATTAGCAAATAATTTATCGTAGTCACTTTGTGAATTCAATTCCTGGCGTTGATCAGACTGAATACCAACTTTAGGGATATGTATATAATCAATTCCTAAGCTTGCGGAATATTGTTTCAATTGGCTTTTGCTAAAGCCGTATTTCATGCTCAACGGATTATTACGTACATCAACTAAAATCTTAACATCATTTTTTAATAAACGAACTAAATATTCTTCCAGTGAAATACCTTGATAACCGATCGTAAAAAGTACTGTTTGAGTTTCAGTAGGGTTGGCTTTGACTACTTTTGCTAATTCGGCTTTATTTAAAATAGTATCGGCTATTTCACTTTTGATAGCATAAAACGGATAGTTAATGTATGTGTGTTTTATTAATGCAGTAGTACTCATTTTACCATAACAAGTCTTCACTTCCTGTAATAGTTTCAGGTCTGAAGGTTTTAGCTGGTTCAGATAGTCCGCTTTATCTTCTTTTTTGAAAATCTTTTCATCTTCTCTTAAAAAGCCTTTTCTATTCATAGCCGCTATATCAGCGTTGGCAGAAAAGGAGTAACAGCCATATTTGTAAGGGATAAAATCATATTCAGCTTTGGCTTGTTTATTTGTGAACAAAAAAAGCAGTTTCTGCATCCGGATTTTATCCAATTGCCCTTCAAACATTTGAAGTAAAGCCAGTATTATTTTTCTTCTATAGAACACAGTGTAAAGATAATATGGTTATGCTTATAGGATTTCTTTTTAGTTTTTAGGATAAAAGTAAAGTAGTAAGATTTAGGTATAATGGATCTTGAAATTATTAGATGCCTTAAAAGAGAATCATTTTTCATTAACCTACACTATCTTCCCATCCTTCATATGCAATACTCTGTCGCTCATTTGAGCCAGTTCTTCATTATGGGTTACTATTAAAAAGGTTTGGTTATGTGTGTCGCGTAGTTGAACAAACAGCTTGTGCAATTCCCTTGCATTTTGTGAATCCAGGTTGCCTGTGGGTTCATCGGCAAAAACAATATCAGGATTATTGATTAACGATCTGGCTACTGCCACCCGCTGTTGCTCGCCGCCTGAAAGTGCGTTCGGTTTATTTTCTATCCGGTCTTTTAATCCTAATGTTTCCAGCAATTCTTTAGCGCGGACCTCCGTTTCTTTTCTTTTTTTGCCAGCCAGCCAGGCAGGAATACATACATTTTCAAGGGCAGTAAATTCAGGCAGCAGATGATGAAACTGGAAAACAAAACCCATATGCTGGTTGCGGAAGGCAGCCAATTTTTTACCCTTAAGGGTATTTACCCGTTCGGTTTTTAAAAAAATTTCCCCGCCATCGGCAAAATCAAGCGTGCCCAATATATGCAGCAAAGTGCTCTTTCCTGCGCCGGAGGAACCGATAATACTCACAATCTCTCCCTGTGTTATTTCCAGGCTAACCCCTTTTAAAACCTGTAATTTGCCGTACGATTTCACTATATTTTTAGCCTGTAACATGAATTATTGCCGCTTGGTTAAAACTGAAAATTAAGCAATAGCCCTCACACTTATTCATCACACAGGCAATAATTGGAATTATAACCCGTTCCCATTTTTCCGGTTAAAATAAGTGAATTTGGAAATTACGTGCTAAACTTTACTTTTGCGGAAAATTTGCAGTGATCTTCCGGTTATTGGATGAAGCTGCAACCGGTTAAAATAAACATCTGATCATCGTTTAAATTATAATAATAATGTTCTGGACACTTGAACTGGCATCATATCTTGAAGACGCACCTTGGCCTGCTACCAAAGATGAGTTGATTGATTACACCATTCGTAGCGGCGCTCCTATTGAGGTTATTGAAAATTTGCAGGAGTTGGAAGATGAAGGAGAGATTTATGAGGGGATAGACGATATTTGGCCCGATTATCCATCGCAGGAAGACTTCTTCTTTAATGAAGACGAATATTAATAACCTGTTGTGCGTTTGAATATGTGCTGTTGGATGACATAAGTTTACATAACATTTAATGAATACGACCGCCCTTGCAAGGGCGGTTTTTATTTTTACTGAGCATAACATTGCATTTGCAACGGTATATTTTATAACCGTTTTATAACAGATAAGCTGCCATTTGCCGGACCAATGGATTAATTTTCCACCAAGGGCAAAAGTATTTATAAGCCGTGGTAGTAAGTACTTATGATTACGGGCGAATGATTAATTGAATCACTTACAATAATTTAACAAATTTTATATTTCCTTTAAGTAGATTGCTGACACAAAGGAGTAATATTTTCTGTCAGCCTGAAAAGATTATCCTGTATGATGCGGAGTATTTTTATTGTATACCTGTTTATGACTTTTTGCTGTGATGCATTATTAGCGCAACAGCATGCCGGTAGGCCTAAAATAGGACTCACACTTAGCGGGGGCGGCGCAAAAGGCCTGGCCCATATAGGCATTTTGAAAGCAATAGATTCGGCGGGATTGAATGTTGATTACATCACCGGTACCAGTATGGGTAGTGTGATTGGTGGCTTATATGCTATAGGATATTCCGCAGATACTATTGAGCAGTTGGCGAATGGTATTGACTGGGATTTGCTATTAAGTAACCAGTCTACTCTGCGAAGTGTGTTTATGACCGAAAAAGACGAGTATGGTGGTAAATATATAATTGAATTACCCTGGGTTAATCATAGGTTTAGGTTACCTACCGGCATATTGGAAGGACAGGAATTATGGTTGAAGTTTTCTGAATTATTTTTTCCTGTAAGTGAAAGGAAAGATTTTTCGCAATTCAGCATTCCTTTTAAATGCATTGCTACTGATGTAGGCACCGGTGAAGCTGTAGTAATGGATGGCGGCGAAATTGTTTCATCTGTTCGTTCCAGCATGGCAATTCCCTCTTTTTTTACTGCGGTAAACCTAAAAGAAAAGCGACTGATAGATGGCGGCGTTGTACGCAATTTTCCGGTGCAGGATGTAAAAAAAATGGGAGCGGACATTGTAATCGGTAGCAATGTTTCAACCGGGTTGCTTACATCAGGCAATGTAAGAAATGCGATCCAGGTGCTTTTGCAGGTAGCTTTTTTTCGCGAAGCGGAAGATCATAAAAACGAAGTGCCATTATGTGATATATATGTAACGCATGAATTGGAGCGGTTTAATATGGGCAGTTTTGGCCAGGCAAAGGATATTTTGAATGAAGGAATTGAACAGGGACGTAAATTATATCCGCGTTTAAAAAAGTTAGCCGATTCTTTAAATGCTATCTATGGGGTTGACACTCCCAGAACCAACCGCCTGCCTGTGAAAGATAGAATCAAGATTTCCTCCTTTGAAATAAGTAGTCTGAAAAACACTACTATAGAATTCTTTATCAATACCCTTGATCTTAAAACAAACGAATGGTATACCTCAAAGGATATATCTGAAATGGTAAGGCACGCTTTTGGTACACGCTATTATAACAGAATATTGTATTCGCTTCACCAACAGCCCGACGGTAGTTATAAAATAATTTTTGATGTACTGGAAAACCCTTTGTCATTTGCCAAAATAGGGCTGCACTATGATAAGTTCAGCGGTATAAGCGCTATTGTAAATCTTACATCAAGAAATTTTTTCGCTACAAATTCACGTAGTCTGGTAACTTTAAATATTGGTGATAATTTCAGAGCAAGAGCAGAGCACCTGCAATACCTGGGCAGACATAAAAATGTTTCCGCAACACTTAGTGGACAATACGACAGGTTTGATATCAGTACATATAATGCATACAATATAGTTCACCCGTTTAAAGAAGCTGGTGTTTATAAAAGACAGTTCAGCCGCTTTGATCTTAACACTGCATTTTCTGCCGACAGGAGATTTTCTATAGGGCTTGGTTTTAAAATGGAGTTTATTCATTATTCACCTATCATCGCTTCTGAAGTTGAATTTGAAGGAGGGAATTCCATACCCACCGCATATTCTTTTATAAAATTCAACTCATTGGATAAAAGAATATTTCCCAACAAAGGGGTGAAAATAGATGCAGAAGCTGATTGGGTATTAAAGCAACATGCAAATATAAATTTTTTGCAGGATGGTATTATAACTCCCAGGCCTGGTGTGAACGGAGCTGAAAATCCATATCCACGGGTGATATTAAATGTGGAATCTTATCAGAAAATTACTTCCCGGGCTACTGCTTTAGTATCCATGCAGTCAGGTATAAATTTTAGTAGTAGTAATAATGTAATGAACGAGTTTTCTATTGGTGGATTAATCCCATTGTACAATAACCAGGTAACTTTTGCAGGCTTGCCCGAAGCATCTACCTATGCTCCAACTGTTGCAGCTTTTATGGCGGGCTTCAGGTATGAATTTTTAACCAATACCTACGCCACAGGGAAAGCGAATATTTTATTTACCAATTTTGTAAACAGGAGCGCTTTTTTTGATAACCCTAGTTTCTTAAGCGGTTATTCATGGACGTTTGGTTACAATTTTGCTTTAGGTCCCCTGGAAATAAGTGCTATGTATTGTGACCAGGCAAAAAAGTTGCGGTCGTATGTTAGCTTTGGGATAGCTTTTTAAATACTATTTGTTGGCTTTTACAAAATCGCTTACCAGGTCGCTGATCAGTTTGCCCGTAAAATTGTTTTGTTGCCCGTTGGTAAGCTGGGCTGCACCTTCACAAATATGCAGGTATACTACCTGTGAATAATTGCCCGCAAAAGAAAGATATTGTCTTGCCTGCAATATGGTAAATCCCGATGCGGGTGTGGCGCTGCTGAGTGTATGCTCTATGCTGTCAAGATCGAGCTCAATACCTGTAGGTCCATCTTCGGTAAAAGAAATACCCTGCACTACCGCTTGCCTGAAATTGTATTTTTCGCGCACGCAGATATCTTCAAAACTGGTATACTGAATGTTGATGTTGCTGTACAACTCATCAAGCATGCGCTGGCTATTATAGTTTTCCTGCAAACCGATTACTGCATATTTTTTGAGAAACCCTTCTTCTACCGCGTAACGAAAGGCATTGCCACTGTGCCTGCCTTCGGTAAAACGATAATCTGCATGCGCGTCTAAATTAATTACGTTAATGTGTGAATGATTCAATACTCCTGTTTTAACCAGTCCCTTTGACATTCCTTTAATCAATGGGTATGCATTGTTATGCCCCCCTCCAATTACAATGGGTGTTTTGCCTGCTGATGCAATCACTTTCGTTAATGCTTCCACCTCGTTGTCAATAATGTTTGCTACGGCATGGCGGCAGGCATCCACCAGCTCATCCTGGTTCTTCGCGTTAGCCATAATCAGCGATTTTATATCGCTGAAGTCGAAAGATCCAAGCAATATGATCTCTTCGCCGGTAAATACATCTGTACTCTGTATGTTGCAAAAGGCTTGTAAAAAAGGAAGCCATGCCGTATCAGCGCCTCCTGTGCCATAATTGCCGATAATGCCAATATCTTCGGGTATCCCTAACAGTACGAACTTTGCCTTGCTGTTGGTAAGTGTTTCCAGTAGCGGAACATCGTGAACAACCTGCAGGCATTCTCCCAGTTTTGTTTCAAAACGGCGCAAACGGGTAATATTAAGTATGTCCTGTCGCTTGTATATTTTAAAATGCGGGTAGCTCATGCAATCATATTTTAATAAATATAAGCATTTGTTTGCCTGTTAAACAAATTGCCCGGCTATCATTACCTTGTCAATACAATTAGTACTGAAGGCATAAGGGAGATAACCCAGCGTAGGAATGGGTTTAGTAAAAATAAGATTCGCTTTTTTGCCAACGGTTATGGTGCCTGCCTTGTCTTGTAGCCCCATGGCATAAGCGCCATTAATAGTCGCGGCGTTAATGGCTTCTTGGGGAAGCATTTTCATTTGTATGCAACTAAGCGATACCACAAAATTCATATTTCCTCCCGGCGATGAACCGGGGTTGAAATCAGAAGCCAATGCCACAGCACATCCATTGTCAATTAGCTTTCTCGCCGGCTGGTATGGCATTCTTAAAAAAAATGCTGCTGTTGGCAATAGGGTGCAAACTCCTTTCCATGATTGATCGGTTGACACTTTGCCAAGAATCGCTATATCATTATCCGTCATCGTTTCCAGGTGATCAAGCGACAGTGCGTTTAATTGAATACCTTTCTCTATTCCACCAATACTGTTTAGCTGGTTCACATGAAGTTTTGGTTGTAAGCCATATTGCTTAGCTGCGTTACAGATAGTTTCCATCTCTTCAGGAGAGAAGAAGCCTGTTTCGCAAAACACATCTATGTAATCCGCTAATCTTTCACCGGCTATAGCGGGCAGCATTTTGTTTATTATTTCATCAATATATTCCTTGTGGTTGTTTTTGTATTGTAAAGGATAAGTATGAGCGCCCAGGAAAGTAGACCGGATAAGAACATTCGATTTTTCTTTCAGCTTTTTTATTACCCTCAGCATTTTAAGCTCACCCTCTACCGTTAATCCATAACCGCTTTTAATTTCAACAGCACCTGTGCCAAGTTTAGCCAATTCTTTCAGCCGCTTCCATGCGCTGTTGAATAATTCGTCTTCTGTACTGTTGTTGAGTTTTTCTGCCGAATTAAGAATGCCGCCACCCTTTGCCGCAATTTCAGCGTATGTCAATCCTTTAATTTTATCAACAAATTCACCTTCCCTGCTTTGGGCAAATACCAGGTGTGTATGACTATCGCACCACGCAGGCAAAATAAATTGATCTGTCGCATCTGTCGTATTCTTTAACCCACTGGTTGAAAGGGAGAGGTTTTTCATTTCACCAAAATCAGCAATCTCATCTCCCTCAATAATGATATAGGCATTTTCAATACTGGGTAATGTAGAAAGATCTTTGCCATACAATGGCTTAGCAGGGTCGCGTGTATTAACAAGGCTTTTAATATTAGTTATAATCGTTGCAGGCATGTTGATGATCTAAAAAATGGAAGATGTATGATGACCGCCATAGTGAAGATACCAATTTAGCTGGTTTGGTAGTCTGTTTTAGTTTGTATCTAAAACTGTCAACAATATTCAGACTAACCCGAAATATGTGAGCCTGAATCCCTGAAAGCTTTTTTATGATGCGTTTTCATTTTATTCTAACAATTGTGATGAAGTTTATTGCATAATTTTGTACAAAATTAAAATCATGTTGAGCTTTGTCAGGTTTGCAGCATTATATTTTGCAACTTGTTTTACGGCTATAGTATCCTACGCTCAGAAAAATTATCCGCCCAGCGAAATCGAGATTTCATATGGAACATTTCCACTTCCCGAAGTAAGTGGCGCCAATAAAAAATTATTCGTCTCAAAACTGTATGGAACAGATATAGATAGAACACCAGGCACAGGAAGTTTTTCTTTTGCGTATAATCATTTTCTTTCGCAGCGGTTTGCTATGGGTTTCACAGCATTGTTCGATAAGGTTACGGTGAGTTACAAAGATGTGTATTCAAAATTGAACTGGAATGTGCTGGCTGTGTTGATTAATGCCAAGTATAACTATGTATATGATCCCCGCTTTCACATGTATTCAGGGTTAAGCCTCGGTTATGCCGGCGTGTGGGCAAAAGAAGCTGATAAGAAAGAAACAAACAATCACCTCGCTTTCCAGGCCAGAGTTATTGGAGCGAGATTTGGCTCAACTGTAGGCGTTTTTGGTGAGCTGGGTTTTGGTTACGAAGGTGTTGTAAAAGCCGGGTTGTCATTACAGTTTTAATGCAGGAGATTACATAACTTAATACTCCGGATAAACAATTTTTTTTACATCCGCTGGAAATAGGTGCGAAGCTAATTTTTATTAATATGGATTTGTTTTTACGTCACACTATATGCATTACTACCCACATCTTTCCAAAGATAAAAAGCTGAATAAACTGTTGGTTGCCGGCAAACCGCATAAACTGGTTAAAAGAAAAAATATCTGCATCTATCTCTGCGCTTCTATTATGAGCCAGCAGTTATCAGTAAAAGTAGCGGATGTAATTTATCAACGCTTTTTGAATTTATACGATGGAAAAGAACCGGAAGCACAACAAATATTGGAAACTCCTTCTGAAACATTGAGGGGAATAGGTTTGTCGAATGCCAAAGTGGGGTATGTAAAAAACGTGGCATTGTTTCATATTGAGCAAGG
>JBGALP010000376.1:0-2605 GCA_044223805.1 Agriterribacter sp. | reverse complement strand
TTAGGCAAAACATTTAAAGTTTTAATTGAAGGCGACAGCAAAAAAAGTGACCAGGACTGGATGGCAAGAACCTCACACAATAAGGTGATTGTTTTTCCAAAAACAAACAATTTACTCAAGAAAGGAGATTATACAATGGTAAAAGTAACCGACTGCACTAAAGCGACTTTGTTTGGTGAAGTTGAAAACATGGAATAATAATGGACATACAATCAATAAAAAACAGGTTTGGAATAATTGGTAATTCTCCTGCTTTAAATTATGCCCTGCAGGTTGGTGCGCAGGTTGCCAATACAGATCTTACGGTGCTGATTTATGGAGAGAGTGGGGTAGGCAAAGAAGTTTTTTCGCAGGTAATTCATGCGCTTTCTAACCGGAAACATAATCCATTTATAGCGGTAAACTGCGGGGCTATTCCCGAAGGAACTATTGACTCCGAATTGTTTGGTCATGAAAAGGGGTCTTTTACCGGAGCTGTTGATAGCAGGAAGGGATACTTTGAAACGGTGAATGGTGGTACCATTTTCCTTGATGAAATAGGAGAGATGCCGCTTGGTACACAGGCGCGTTTATTGCGTGTGCTGGAAACAGGCGAATATATAAGAGTAGGTTCCTCTAAAGTGCAGAAGACAGACGTAAGGGTAATAGCTGCTACCAATAAAGATCTTTTAGAGTTTACAGCCAAGGGAAAATTTCGCCAGGATTTATACTACCGTTTGAATACCGTGCCTATTCGTGTGCCGGCTTTAAAAGACAGGCAGGAAGATATCATTCTTCTTTTCAGAAAATTTGCGGCTGATTTTGCTGAGCGGTATAAAACGCCATCTATACAATTGGACGACGACGCGAAAGAACTGTTAATTCGCTATTCGTGGCCCGGTAATGTTAGGGAATTGAAGAATATTGCGGAGCAGATTTCTGTACTGGCGCAGGATAAGGTTATTACAGGAAAACAGATCACGCAGTTTTTACCTGAACATACACACGGTAGCCTGCTGCCTGCTGTAATAGCTGGCGGAAGCGGCAATGTTTCTCATGCGGAGTTTGCCAATGAAAGAGAAATTCTGTACAAACTTTTTTTTGATATGAAAAGAGATGTAACAGAATTAAAGAAAATGTTTGTGGAAATATTGCAGAACCCACAACGTGCTCCTGCGGCGGCGGCTTTTGCTAAAGAATCTTTGCTGAATGATTATGATGCATTACCCGAAAGAGAACTGGGCGTTTCAAAGCCGATGTTTGTGCAGCCTGTTCAACCGGTTTTAATGAACAACAACAATAATGATATTCACGAACATGAAGATGTAGAAGAATCGTTGAATATTATGGATAAGGAAAAAGAACTGATTGTTAAGGCGCTTAAGAAGCATAAAAGCAAACGTAAAGACGCGGCATCAGACCTCGGTATTAGTGAAAGAACATTATACAGGAAGCTGAAAGAATACGACATAAATGATTAAGAGTATGTTTAAGCAATTATGGATATTGGTACTCGCCATTATATCGGTGCAGGCTACCTGCAGTTATACTATGAAGGATGTAAGTTATCCGCCCGAAGTAAAAACCGCCAGGGTTAATTATATTGAGAATCGGGCACGTTATGTAAATCCACAGTTGAGTCCGCAGCTTACCGATAAATTAAAACAGAAGATCATCGGGCAAACCCGCCTGGCGGTGGTAAATAGTGATGACGCGCATTATGATATTGGCGGATACATAACTGATTTTTCTGTAAACACATCGGGCATATCGGGTCAGCAGGTATCGAGCAATAACCTCAATATTTCTGTTCATATTATTTTTAAAAACCGGCTGGACGAAAAAAAGAATTTTGAAACGGATATCACCCGTAATTTTCCATTTTCTTCTTCCATTTCTTTTTCTGACGCGCAAAGCCGGCTGATGGATGATATCTTGAAAAATGTGTCAGACGATATATTCAATAAAATATTTTCTAACTGGTAAAGGGTTGTATCTTCATCGTTATGAACCCAGATATAAGTAATATCGTGCATCATCTTTTCCAAAAAAAAACATTGGAGGAAGTTCACTTTGCAGATATTGAACAGATGGTAAATACATATCCTTATTTCGCGCCTGCACAGTATCTTCTTACCAAAAAATATTTGCAGGCAAATGATAGCGCTTATGGGAAGCAGGCAAAAAAGACAGCGCTTTTTTTCAGTAACCCACATTGGTTAAATGCTTTGCTTGTGGATGATGAAATAAGATTGGATGACGGGAAATGGATGGATAACGCGGGCAAAGCAGTTAATGCTGACGTTATTACCCATGTACCGGTCGAAGAAGCCGTATTAGTTACAGAAATTATAGCTGAACCTGCTGAAACATTGGAGGAAAAATATGAAACTGTTACTGAAGAAGCAACCACAATTGTACATGATAAAGAGCCGAGCCAGGATATTTCAGGTGTAGTATTTATGGAAGAAGTAAGTACTGTGGCTGATGAGGTTGTTGAAAATAAACGTGGTAAAACAGATGAGGAAATTGAATTAGTGGAAGAAATTCCAGTAATTGTTCAGCCTGAAGAAACATCTTTTAGTGAAGATATAAAAACAGGAGATGTAGCGCTCACTCCTGGTAA
>JBGALP010000090.1:0-18553 GCA_044223805.1 Agriterribacter sp. | reverse complement strand
ATTAATCCATTATGGATTATATCAGGCTAAAAGGCTAAGGCGGTTCAAGTATGAAAAAAAGAAAAAGATATTCTAAGCCACATCATTTCTTCGGAAATGCAAAGAAGCACCCGGAGAGTTGCCTTGCCGAGGTATTTAAAAATTTTCACCTGGAAGATTTAAGGCGCGAAATCAATCTCTGGCAGCACTTAGCTTTATCTAATGATCAAAGCGCTTATGATGAAGGTAGTGTACGAGAAGATATGATGGATTTCATACAGGAACTGCACAGGCTAATTGAGGCATTTCACATCATAAACGAAAAAAATAATCTCCAAAAGAATAATGACTGGACAAAGGGGCTATCGAAGCAAACAAAGAAGATACTTTCCGGGATGAATAATCCTGTTTCGCAGACTGCGGAAGAGAAAGACAGGCCAAATTCAGTCATAAAACATTTCTGTAAAACTTTCAGACGGGCTTATGCTAAAATGGAGCTACTGGATTTGTTGGATGCTGTTATTATTTACGATGGTGATAAAAAAGTGTATAAGGGCAACCAGGTATTGTTTTATCAGCACCTTCATTACCTGATTAAGCTTGCATATAACATGAATAAAAATAAAATGTTTATAAAGCATTAATCTGAACCAATATGCGCAATGAAGCCTATAAAATTTAAGCTGATGCATTCACTGCCGGATTATTTGGAAAACATGAAATAGGAACTGCTGAATAAAGGAAATAAAAAAGCAGCCTGGAATATTATTGATGAATATTTTCATTTTATGGGAATTGAAAGTATAAGAGAAGAATTATGGATACTCACCAAAGGAGCAATCACCAACGACCTGATGGAGCAATCAGATAAGGGATTTGACCGGCATAATCTCATCTTTGGTTATGAATTTTTGTTACTATTTTTTGATGCTATTGATTTGCTTCATGGAAAACATGCAAGAAAGAAAGGAAGTAGTAGCCGGGTTATTGGCTATTAATTTCATTTTAATCAGCATCTGCATTGTCTTGTCAATATTTCTTATAGCATAGATGATAACAGAAGGGCTGGAAAAATAATTAACCAGCCCTTTTAAATCATTTAGAGCTTCCTAAATTCTTTAGCTTTTCACTAAGTTCCGTCAACCCTGCTTTAGTAAGATAATCATCGGCAATTACGTGTAACTCCTGCAACGCTTCCTGCGGAATACTTTCCAGCAAGGCAGATGATTTGTCATCATCTTTAGCCATCAAGCCACGCTTTAGGACACTGTGCAATAACAATACGTTCTTGCGGGAAATCCTCATGTCAATTTTCACTGTTTCACTCATGCCAGGGATACTGAGAATAGTATCGTACACTTTGGCTACATCACTTGTCGTTAGCATAATCACACGGTTTTAATTTGAACAATAATCGCTGTACAAAAGTAATTAACAGTGCTTTTTGCATCCTCATCAAAATATGATGAGGACAAGCCTTCTGATCTTCACTAAATGAATACCAATAATTAATCACTGCTTTCCATAGTAAATGATACAAACTTCAAATCAGGGCAAAAGCCTATAACTTACAAGCTCATCTCTACCCAAATTGCAAAGAGGTTGCCGCTTTCATCAAGACAGAACGTACTTGCTGCGATTTTCTTCAGTTTTAAGATTTCAGTACAGGACAGTGGCTTTGGCTAACGATTATAGGCGAAGATTGCATTAAGGATTTTATTACAGGAGAAATGGAACTGTAACTCATTTCTTTTCCCTGGCACTATTACAATTAAGTTAATGCCTTATAGGCTGCTGCATCCAACAAATTTTTCCACTCGTCCTGATTGGACAATTCTACCTGTATCATCCACCCTTCACCAAAAGGGTCTCTGTTTACTAATGTTGGTTCCTGTCGTAAACGGGGATTGATAGCAGTTACTTTTCCGCTAACCGGCATAAACAAATCACTTACCGTTTTGAGTGCCTCTACTGTGCCGAAAACTTCATCGTGCTTGTAACTGTTGCCGATATTAGGTTGGTCAACGTAAACTATTTCTCCTAATTCACTTTGCGCAAATTCAGTGATACCTATTGTACCTGTTTTACCTTCTATGCGTAACCATGTATACTCTTTATGATATTTCAGTTCTTCAGGAAAGTTCATATTGATTGTTTTTTGTATTTAGTTAATAGCCTTTCCTTAGCATGTCTGCATACTCATCGGGCAGCGGGCTTTCTTCTACTGCTCTGGCTGCTTTTTCTATATCGTAATTGAAGCGGATAAATTCTACCTGTATGCTGTCTTTATCCAATACACTGCTATTGTTGTTGATGTGCAGCATTACATAACCTCCCTGTGGGTTGCCGTCTTTAGGCTTGCCTACCGACCCTATGTTGATGGCGTGACGATATCTTGTTTTGTCTTCTGCTGTTTCCTGCAATGTGCGGTGATACGGTTTGTGTGTATGACCAAAGCACATGATGTCGGCATCGGCATCGCGCATGATGCGTAATAGGCTTTTTTCTTCCCTGTCTTCAAACAGGTATTCATTTATTTTTCTTGGGCTGCCGTGTACTAAAAGCAGGTTCAGCTTGTCTTCGTTTAGCTGGTATTCTACTTTGATGTGTGCCGGTAGTGTACGTAGATAGGCTCTTTCTTCGGGCTTCATTATTTCGTTAGTGTAGGAAATAGAAACATTGCCGTTTGCTTTTTCGTGGTCGGTTTTGTAAGCACATCCGCATTCATTGCTCATACGACCTATGCCAAAATCGTAGTTGCCTGCAATGGTGGGTATGCCCCGTTTTTTTATTTCGTTCACTACTTCGTTTGCCCAAATGTTGTAGCCTACCAAATCGCCTAAACAATAAACAGCATCAGGCTTGCGGTTGTCAACGTCCTTAAAGAGTGCTTCCAATGCAGGGAGGTTGGCGTGAATGTCGCTGAATAATACAATCTTCATTTTTTATTGTGTTACTGTTTTTAAATAATATTTCTTGCGAAGCCAAAAGGCTACGTTCACCAATCCTATTAATGCCGGCACTTCTACTAAGGGACCTATAACGCCTGCAAATGCCTGTCCGCTGTTGATGCCGAAAACACCGATTGCCACCGCTATTGCCAGTTCAAAGTTGTTGCCTGCTGCGGTGAATGCTATGGATGTATTTTTAGAATAATCCGCCCCTAATGCTTTGCCAATAAAGAAGCTGGTTAAAAACATAATTATGAAGTAAACGGCTAATGGTATGGCTATGCGCACAACATCTAAAGGTATCTCTACAATCAGGTTGCCTTTTAGGCTGAACATGACTACAATAGTAAAAAGCAATGCAATGAGTGTAACAGGGGATATAATGGGTATAAATTTTTTATCGTACCATTCTTTGCCTTTGAGCTTTACCAATATAAAACGGCTTAGTACGCCTGCGGCAAAGGGAATACCTAAGTAAATGGCAACGCTTTCTGCTATCTGTGCAATGGTGATATTTACATCAAAGCCTTTCAGTCCGAACAACGGCGGTAATACGGTGATGAACAGATACGCATATACACTGTACAATAACACCTGGAATATACTATTGAGTGCTACCAATCCTGCTGCATATTCCCTGTTGCCTTCTGCCAGTTCGTTCCATACAATTACCATTGCAATGCAACGGGCAATACCTATTAGTATTAAGCCTATCATGTACTCGGGATAGCCATGCAGAAATACTACTGCCAGTATGAACATAAGCACAGGACCGATTATCCAATTGAGCAATAAGGATGCTCCCAATACTTTTGTGTTTTTAAATACTTCACCAATTTTCTCGTAACGTACTTTGGCTAATGGTGGGTACATCATGAGTATTAGTCCGATAGCTAAAGGAATATTGGTTGTACCACTGGAATAGGAATTAATGAAGTTGGGGGCAGCGGGTATGAAATACCCAATTGCCACACCCAACGCCATTGCAGCAAATATCCAAACGGTAAGATACCTGTCAAGGAAACTTAGTTTTTTTCTTTCGTGTGCCGGGGCACAATTGTTTGCTGACATGCTTTTAATTTGTGGTTTTATTAGTTACAGCATTCGGGACCGCAACAGGTTTTCTTTGCTTCTTCCGGTTTTTCCGCATACACGGTTACGCTGAATATGCCTGTGTTGCCTGCTTTGAATTGTTGCAGTTCTTCTGCATTGAGGTAGTTGCTTAAAATATCGTCGGGTATTACAATCGCTTTTTCTTTTTGTAGGGTAATGTTGGTAAAGCCGTTGGTCTGTATCAGTTCAAGATAAACGTCTTTCTGTATGGCACCTGATACACAGCCTGCGTACATTTCTGCCGCTTCCTGTAATGTTTTTGGCAGATTGCCTTTTAATACCACATCGGAAATGCTGAAGTGTCCGCCGGGTTTTAATACCCTGTAGATGTCTTTTATTACTGCATCTTTATTGGGTACAAGGTTCAGTACGCAGTTGCTTACAATTACGTCTGCTGTGTTGGCTGTTACAGGCATGTTTTCAATATCGCCCTGTCTGAACTCCACATTTGTAAAACCTAATTTGGCTGCGTTCGTTCTTGCTTTATCAATCATAGCAGGTGTAAAGTCTATGCCTATGATTTTACCGTCTTCGCCTGCTTCTGCCCTTGCAATAAAGCAATCATTACCTGCACCACTGCCTAAGTCTATTACAGTATCGCCTTTTTTTATTTTAGCAAACTGTGTAGGCAAGCCGCAACCTAACCCTAAGTCTGCATCAGGATCGTAGCCGTTCAATTCTGTATAATCATCACTCATAATGTTGTACACTTCGGTACTGCAACAGGTAGAACCGCAGCAGGATCCTTCGTTGGTTTCCTTGTCTTGTAAGGCTATCTCGCTGTATTTCTGTCTTACGATGTCTTTTAACTCTTGTTCTGTTTGCATAATGTTTGTTTTTAAGTGTTGATCTATCGAAATATTACGATGGATATAAGCAAAAAAATCAGCAACAATCGCTGCCAACTTTCTTATAGCTGTCAAATACATCGTTTAACAATATCTGTGCTGCTTTCCATTGTTTTTCATCAATGCAATAACAGATCGTTACACCTTCTATCTCCCCCTTAATCAGTCCTGCTTCTTTTAACTCTTTCAGGTGTTGCGAAATGGTACTTTGTGACAATGGAAGTTCGTCCACTATATCGCCGCAAATACAAGCCTGCTTTTTGAGCAGTAATTTAAGGATGGCCACCCGTGCCGGGTGCGACAATGCTTTAGCAATTTTTGCTATAGTATTGTCCTTTACTGAAAACTCTGCTGACTTTGTTGCTCCCATGCCTGTAAATTATATCGCAATATTACGATTAATATTCTTACCTACAAATCTTTTTCTATAATAATCCTTGTTACATCCTCCTCAAAATATGATGAGGATAGGTTAATGAAATATCGCATGTTTAACTTCGCATCGTAGAACTGAATGTGTGTTTGAAAAAGTGTGGTTATGGATTTCAGAAACAAAAGGCTTTCCGTTAGCGAAGCCAAAGAAATAGACTTAGTGTATTTCCTGTCAGGTTTAGGTCATGAACCTGCTAAAATCAGGAACAACGATTATTGGTATTTTTCACCACTTCGGGATGAAAAAACGCCTTCCTTCAAAGTCAACCGAAGGTTGAACCGCTGGTACGATCATGGCCTGGGCAAAGGTGGTAACCTTGTTGATTTTGCCATACTGTATCACGGCTGTACCGTTTCCGAATTGCTACAGAATTTAACCGGTAATCTTTCCCTTCAAAAGCCCTCACTTCAGCAGTCTTTTACCAGAGCCGAACCGGAGAATCAGATAAAGATTTTAGGGGACTTCATACTTTCCTCGACTGCCCTTTTAAGGTACTTACAGCAACGCCGCATACCTATTGATATAGCTGACCGCTATTGCCGGGAAGTTCGGTATGAACTCAATGGAAAAGTTTATTATGGTATCGGCTTCAGAAATGATTTGGGAGGCTTTGAAATACGCAATCCTTACTTCAAAGCCAGCAGCTCGCCAAAGGGCATCACTACCTTCGATAACAGCGCCGGTGAGGTTATCGTTTTTGAAGGCTTTACAGACTTCCTTTCCTTCAAGGCCATCCATCAACAAGACCCCGAAGACAGCTTTGATTTCGCAGTGCTGAACTCTGTATCCTTCTTTGAAACTGCACGCCCTTTTTTGGAAAAACACAATGCCATCAGGCTGTACCTGGACAGGGATACTACCGGACAAAATTGCAGCCGGTATGCACTTTCCCTAAGCCGTAAATACAAGGATGAAAGCAGCTTGTATCAAAACCACAAGGACTTCAACGACTGGATGGTGAATTTCGGCAAGCCGCAAAGGAAACATCAAAAACAGAAGTTGAAATAAGTGATAAGAGAACTATAAGAGCCGCTTAACTGCTTTAAAGTGCTTTAGCCTCTTATACGCTTTAGAGCCTTTCAATGTCTGAAAGAAGTTCTAAAAGCTGAAAGATTGCAACTTTCCCGCAATCGGCCAGATGAACGGTTGTTAAACAACCGGATCTGGCTGCCCATCACTCGGAACTCGTGGGCAGGGTGTCTGAAAAGTGAAAATGAGTTTGAAAACGTGAAAATGATCAGTGATGAAAGAAGAACATTCAAACAGAACCCGCATTGTCGGGTTGCGTCTGACACCCGATGAGTATGCAAAAATCGAAAAGAAATGGAAGGCTTCTACCTGTCGTAAGCTGAGCGATTATGTTCGTCACAGCCTGTTCGATAAACCTATTGTAACGACCTACCGCAGCAGCTCACACGATGACTTAATGGCAGAACTCACCCGCCTTCGCAGCGAGCTAAATGCAGTCGGAAATAACTTCAATCAGGCTGTGAAAAAGCTCCATACACTCAGCCAGATCGCTGAGTTTAGAAGCTGGCTGATAGCGTATGAAGTGGAGAAAAAAATCCTTAGCAATAAGGTAGATGAGGTTAGGAATAACGTAAAAAAAATACTGGAAATATGGTTGCAGTGATCAAGCCCGGCCACTCCATGCACCGTATTTTCAACTACAATGAGAACAAGGTCAAAGAGGGTGTAGCGGAGTGCATAGGAGCAGAAAATTTTCCGCTGAATGCAGATGAAATGAGCCTGAAAATTAAGTTGGGCTATCTGCTGAAAAGGATGGAACTGAGAGAGAATGTTAAACGAAACAGCGTACATATTTCACTCAATTTCGACCCTTCAGAAACACATCTGGGCAAGGAACGATTGATGGAAATTGCCAACGTTTATATGCAGAAATTAGGCTTTGGCGAACAGCCCTACCTTGTTTATCAGCACCACGACGCAGGCCACCCGCATATCCATATAGTCACTACTAATATCCAGTCTAACGGCAATCGTATTGACCTGCATCACCTCGGCATCCGCAAGTCAGAACCCGCAAGAAAAGAGATTGAAAAAATGTTTGGTCTTGTAGTGGCCGATGCCCATGCAAGAAGGGAGGCATTCCGGTTAAAACCTATTGATGTAAAGAAGGTGCAATACGGACGTACAGAAACAAAAAGAGCGATCACCAATGTGCTCGATGCGGTACTCTACAAATATAACTACACCAGTTTGCCGGAGCTGAATGCAGTATTGAAGCAGTACAACGTACTCGCAGATCGTGGCAGCGAACATTCAAGAATTTTTCAGGGTGGCGGATTGGTTTACCGCATATTGGACGAGGATGGAAAGCCGGTAGGCGTACCGATAAAAGCCAGTGACTTTTATGCTAAGCCCACACTGAAATTTCTGGAAGAAAAATATATCCTGAATGATACCAAACGACAGCCTTTTAAAACCCGTGTAAAAAATGAGATAGACAGGTTGTTTATTGGTAAAACGCCAACGCTGGACGAACTGGTAAAGCAGCTTGAAGGAAAGGGCATACACGTTGCCCTGCGTCAAAATGATGCCGGGTTGATATACGGCGTAACCTACGTGGATCACCAAACCAAAAGTGTCTTCAACGGAAGTGCATTAGGCAAGCAATACAGTACTAAAGCCATACAGGAAAGATGTGGTTTCAAAGAAGCCGTGAAACCTGACTTGCCACCACAGCCAGCTCAAAAAACCGGTACTACCTCTCTTTCTACACAAACTGCCAAGCCTGATATTACCCCCGCTCTCCAGGACACTAATACGGTCCCCGTTACAATAGCCGGTGGCGACCTGCTGGATTCCCTTTTACAACCCGAACAGGCGGCTGATTATATCCCCGGACAACTAAAGAAAAAGGGCAGAAAAAAGAGAAAGAGAAAAAACATTTCCAATAACCAATAAAACTTAAAACAATGGCTGTACAGACAGGTGAAAATGAACAGGCGCTGAGGAAAATTCTGGACATGACCAGGTTGATCAGTATCGTTATTTTAGTGATACACTTCTATTATTATTGCTATGCTGCATTCCAGGAATGGGAGTTAAGCAGCACTTTCAGCGACTTGTATTTAGCAACATTTACCGACAGGTATATCAGCAACTGTTAAAAGCAAGCTGATTGCTTTAGGTTTTCTGGTGATTTCTGCTCTGGAGCGAAAAGGCCGGAAGGATGAGAAGCTGAATTATAAATCGCTTTGCTTATCTTATAACTGGGTTGTTAATGGTTTTGCAGCCATCTTTCCATAGCTTCAACTACCTGCGACAGAAGGCAATCGTTTATATACATCACCGCAATAGTTTTTTACTATACTTTCTGGTGCCACATTGCTTTCCCGGATCATTACAAGTTCAACAACAAGGACATTAACAAGAAAACGACATTTCAACAGAAGAACGTTTACTGGAGAATGAGTTTTCCATCAACCTTCCGGCACGCTATCACTTAAAGAATAAGATACGAAATAGCTGGATAAATATTATCAATCCATTCAGGGCGATTATGGCATAGTGAACGTCAGCGCTGGTAACCTATTTTGTTATCAGGCATGTTATGAATCAAATATATCCGTAAGGGATTTACAATGTTCGTGTATGACTTTAAGTTCGACACCTTTCAAGGATTGCTTATAATTCATGGTTGAAAAACAAACACAGATACCCCAAACCGCCCAAGTTCTATGTTATCAATTCTTACGATTTAACACGCAGTCATCGCTGTAACTTTTTGTGGTTTTTACCATCCATGACCGACATTACTGATGCTGCGGAATCTGCACCGCACTATTTTAATGGGATTAAATAGAGAGTGGATAAAGCGTCAAGGCGATTTTTTCGTGGAATCTCCAATTAACTTTCTAACTGCTGTTATATGGTATCTGAAGAAATACAAGGACGGAGAATTTTGCACATTACCGCACGTCATAGAACTGATGCAGGCAGACTATGACAGCCTGTTTACGCTGTTCAGAACAGAAGCCGCCAAAGAGTGTGAGGTATTGATTAATCCCTTTCTGAATGCTTATTTGAATGACGTAATGGAGCAGCTTGAAGGACAAATAGCCTCTGCAAAAGTAGCTATGGCAAGGCTTTCTTCCCCTCAATTATACTACGTTTTATCCGGCAATGATTTCAACCTCGATGTAAATAATCCTGACGATCCAAAAGTAGTTTGCATGGGCAATAATCCGCAAAAGATACAGATCTATGGAGCAGTGCTTTCCCTTTATGTAACCCGTCTTGTAAAGCAGGTCAATAAGAAAGGTAAATTGAAAAGCAGTTTAGTTTTTGACGAGTTCCCAACTATCTATTTGAACAACATGGATAGCCTAATAGCCACTGCAAGGAGCAACAAGGTTTCCACCTGCGTAGGCATCCAGGATTTCAGCCAGCTTCGCAAAGATTATGGCAGGGAACAAGCAGATGTAATTATGAATATCACGGGCAACATCGTAGCTGGTCAGGTCACGGGCGATACTGCAAAGCAGCTCTCCGAACGCTTCGGGAAAATCATGCAGGACAGGGAAAGTTATTCCATCAACAGCGGAGACACGTCTATAAGTCGCTCAAAGCAACTGGAGGCTGCTATACCCCCGTCAAAAATATCGGCATTAAGTTCAGGCGAGTTTGTGGGCATGGTGGCTGATGATCCCGATAATAAAATAGATCTGAAAGCCTTCCATTGTGAAATTATCAACGACCATGAAGCACTGAAACGAGAAGAAGAAAGTTACAAGGAGATAGAAGTGATCCGCAAATTGGATAACAGCATGGTACAGCGTAACTATTTCCAGATAAAACAGGATATACAGGACATTATTCAATCTGAAATGGAACGATTGCTCAATGACCCAGGATTAAGCCATTTGGTAATTAAGAAAGGATAAAACTATTTCAACAACCTAACCAAATTCTTAAAAAGAAAAAAATATTACATTTTATATGTAACGGTGGTTACATTATATTTGCAACATGAATAAATTAAATGCCTGGCTGCTATTGACGTATAAAGTACCGCCAGAACCGTCTAAACACAGGATTGCCTTATGGCGAAAATTGAAAGGATTGGGTGCAGTATATCTGCAAAACAGCATTTGTCTTTTGCCTAATACAACAGAACATATCAAGCAGTTAAAGCTGATTGAAAACGATATTGCTAAAATGGATGGAGAAAGTGTATTATTAGAAACGGTTGCCTTAGACAAGACACAGGAACAAAAAGTCGTCAACAGGTTTAAATCTGACAGGGATGAAGAATACAAAGAGTTCTTAGGAAAATGCGCTGACTTTGATGCCGAGATTAAAAAAGAAACCAAAGCCAAACATTTTACCTATGCAGAACTGGAAGAGAACGATGTTGATCTAAAGAAGCTGGAAACATGGCTTGACAAGATTAAAAGGTTAGATTTCTATGGTGCAACGCTTGCAGCTACTTCAATAGAAAAATTTAAAGAATGCCAAAGAATACTCGATGATTATGCTCAAAAAGTATATGACGCCCATGATGAAAATCACTAACTGGAAAAGGCTAATGACAGATACATTGACCATGTTAGAAAAACTTATCTGGCTTCATTTGGGCTGGGTCATTAGTGGGCTGTTACTTCTTTGGGTTATCATCAGTTTATACAAAAGCTATTCATAATACAATGTCGAATAATATAAAAAAAGCATCGTGGTATTTTATTCTCCTCTTTGGTATTATTAGCATGTTCGGCGATATTACTTACGAGGGTGGCAGGAGCATTGCTTCACCTTATCTTGCTATTTTAGGTGCGAGTGCAGCAGCCGTAGGTTTAGTGAGTGGCTTGGGGGAATTTGTAGGTTATGCGTTTCGCCTGTTATCAGGCTATGTGGCTGCCAAAACCAAATCCTACTGGACAATCACTTTTATTGGGTATGGTTTGCTTGTATCCATACCACTGTTGGCGCTTGCAAACAATTGGCAGTTAGCAGCTTTTTTTGTTGTTATGGAACGGTTTGGCAAAGCGGTCAGATCTCCGGCAAAAGATACTATGCTTTCTTTTGCCACATCCAATACCGGCAGAGGGTTTGGCTTTGCAGTTCATGAGTTCATAGATCAGATAGGCGGCATTATCGGGCCATTACTCTTTTCAGCGGTTTTCTTTTTACACGGCACATATAAGCAAGGGTTTACACTCCTATGGATACCTGCCATACTTACGCTTGTTTTTTTGTTCACAGCAAGGGTTAAAGTACCTGACCCCGAATCATTGGAGGAGTATCATCCCGAAGAACTAAATACACCTTCTCCTGGTAAAAAGCTACCAGCAAAGTTTTGGTGGTATATGTTGTTTTCATTTTTAAGCGTATTAGGCTTTGCCAACTTTCAGCTAATTGCTTATCACCTGAAGGTTAATACGATAATTACCGATACACAAATTCCTTTTTTCTATGCTATTGCTATGGGAGTGGATGCGGTAGCTGCATTACTGGTAGGTAAAATATATGATAAAAGCGGGCTAAAAGTGCTAATCCTGCTTCCGCTCTTATCGGTTCCTATTGCGTTCCTCACGTTCACATACTCTTTCAATTTAGTATTAACCGGCATTGTGTTATGGGGCATTGTAATGGCTATTCATGAAACCATAATGAGAGCTGCTATTGCAGATATGGTAGCAAGGAGCAACCGGGCGTTTGCGTATGGCATTTTTAATACGGCTTATGGTTTAGCATGGTTCATGGGGAGTGTCGCCATTGGTTGCCTTTATGAAATAAGCATCGGGAGCATTTTATGGTTTATTTCCTGCATTCAGGTTTTGTCGGTACTGTCATTTTTATTTCTCAATAAACAACTCAAACAATCCGCATTATGAAAGTATTAAGTTGGAATACGCTTTTCGCCGGTATTGATACAAATAGCACAAAAAGGAGATAATTTCAGATAGAAGTTATCAACGACTTGAAACCAGACATATTTCTGATGCAGGAAGGTAAAGGGTTTGAGCTGAATGGTCTAAAGGCACTTTTTGAAACAGAAGATGAATTAAACATGAGGGGATTTCTTGGCAGAGCCATACATACCGGACAAAACACACTTATTTTTATCAAACCCTCTTATAAAGTAGATGCGTTTGATTATGATAATATTCATTTTCATCATGTAGCCACTTTTCTAAATGTTTTCGTTCCTGAGTTTTCTTTGCCTATTCAGTTTGCAAGTGTTCATCTTAGCCCAATAGGTATAGAGGTCAGGCGTCGTGATGCAGCTTATTTAATGCAGTTGGCTGACCCTGCAAAGCTCTCGCTTATAACTGGCGATTTTAATTCCTTATCACCACATGATAATGAGCCGGAAAACTGGGCAACACTTAGTCCGCATTATCGTTCCAGATATTTTGAAGGTTTTTCAAAAAATGCTGACCGGACAGTTTTAGAAAAATTTGAGGCAGCAGGTTTTATTGACTGCGGACATCAGGCAAATACAACAAATCAACATACAGTTCCAACTAAGTCCTATTTAAACGCTGAGTTTGTTCCATTCCGATGTGATTACGCAATGGCAAGTGAGAAACTGGCAAAAAAACTAAAGAGTTTTGATGTTATCAGAACAGATAAAACTGATTTCGCCTCTGACCATTACCCGATTTTTATGGAGTTTGATAGTATGTAGAAGCATTTCTGCTTGCTCAAAAATTTAATTCCAAATATGATAAAAGTTTTATCTTGAAAATGCTGATTACAATACAGCCCCGTTGAATATGGATAACGCTATAAAAGATTTGACTTCTTTATTTGAAGAAGCCCGATCCACAAATGAATTTGAATTTATACTGACCTTAATAAATTTTAAGGGCATGGCATCAATAGAAGATACGCTTCATGAATGGTTTGATGCAATAGAGATGTACAAAAGACTTTATACTGAGTTTAACGGGAAAGAGAAAACCCGGATTGCTTGCTTATTATACTCGACTTTTTTTGAAAACAGTGATTTTTATAACATTTTAGGAAGCCATTGCAATATTGCAATGGGTTACAGGGGATCGTCTTATTTTTTCTGGAAAACCAGGAAACAGGACAGATTATTAGGGACTGGAGAAAAAATAAATTTCGTGGTGGAAATATTGAACGATTGCGGCAAGCAGCACATTATCCAGTTTTTTAACGATAACCATCATGCCACTATTAGAAATACTTTTTTTCATGCAGCTTACAGTCTAAATGAAGACGCATATAATTTGCACGATTCAGAGCCAATTAGAATTGACGGGGTTGGCAGGTATTATTTTGACGTGAACACATTTTTATATCCTATAGTAGATAATGTGATCAGTTTTTTTGATGCCTTTAAAAATCTATACCGGGATAGTTTTGCTTCTTATAAGGAGGATAAAATTATTAAAGGCTTTTTCCCATTCCTTAGAGATGTTGAAATAAAAGGAAGTGAGAAAGGCTTGGTTGGATTTGTTGTACGCAAGACAGCGCAATTCTATGGCGAATGGACAGATACAAGTATTACTTATAATAAGGAATGGGATATGTGGCAAGCCTGGAATATTACTACGAATCCGGTTGACAAGGAGAAAATAGAAATTGAAGATAAGCTCACCCGATACGAAAAGAAAGACAAGATCAATCTAAGTGACGCTGAATTTTTTAATCTGGAAGATAAAATAATCCAAAGAAATCTTAATACCGAAATGACCCGGTTAATTGAGCTGCTGGTAAAATTTGGTGACAAAAAATATGACGAATGGAAAAATGAGCAAAACCATTTCAGAAAAGCGAAATTACCCAAAGCCGTTTTACCATACTACCAAAAAGCAGATAAGATAAACAAACATTTAGATCCGAAACCACTAAGAGAGAAAATAAAAGAGCTTAGTGAAAATATAGGACAATAAAATTAGAATAGCTGTTGATATTAGCCGAAGATTTTGTCTTCGGCTTTTTTATTTTTTAGGGCATGTCCCTTCAGGCCGGGTCATTCCAGAGTACGCTTCGCTTCCGTCCCTTCTTCGTCGTGACCGGCTCGTTCCTCACCGCCTTACATCCCCCTCATGCTTCATTATTCAGACACAGCAAGTCAGCAGTGTTTGAAATAGCAACCAGCCTGCTCGGCATTTTCCAATCGAAACGGGCAAAAAGGCAGCTAAGATAGTTACGCCTTCGTTGCTACGAGCGCATAATGCTGCGCTGCGCTTGCACCCTTCGGGACTTATAGCTCTCCGCACCTGCGGCTACACTCTGTCGCTGCTTTCTTTTTTTCCGTTTTTTCTTTTGGAAAAATGCTTTTAGGGCAGGCGGGTGAAAAAAGAAGTAAACAAAATGGTTTCACAATTAAAATTAAAAATCATGAACATCATTGGCAGATTAACGAAGGATGCACAAATCAGCACCTTGCCGAGCGACAAACAGGTAGTGAACTTTTCTGTAGCAGTCAACGAAAGCTACCGCAACAAACAAGGCGAACGGGTGAAACACACCGAGTATTTCAACTGTGCTTACTGGATTTCAACAAATGTAGCGAAGGTACTCACCAAAGGGACATTGGTAGAACTCAATGGCAGGGTGAGTGGAAGAGCATGGATTGGTGGAGATGGTGAGGCACACGCAGCACTCAATTTCCATACGTCAAAAATCAAATTGTATGGAGGTGGTAAACGGTCTAAAACCGTAGCAGGTGGTAACAGAAACAACTCCGCAGTACCTGCTAACAATGGCGCAGACGATTTGCCTTTCTAATCTTCATTTTCATTTATCAACTTTTAAAAATTACAATCATGGCACATAATCTTAATTATAACGAACGTACAGGCAAATACAGCTTCTTTAGCGTACAGCAGAAAGCATGGCACAATTTGGGACAGATAGTAGAGCAATATCCTACCAGTGCCGAAGCTATCAAATATGCAGGGCTTGATTTCGAGGTTGTCAAATCACCCTTATACACCCGTGGCACAGGGATAAGCATAAGCAATGACGGTGAAATAAAAGAAGGTGGCAACATCTTACTGCCCGGCAATTTCGCAACCATGCGGACCGATACCAATACTGTTTTTGGCGTAGTGGGAAAGGATTATCAGATAGTACAGAATGCAGATGCCTTCGCATTTTTCGATGCTATTGTAGGTGGAGATGATGGCATTCTGTACGAAACCGCAGGAGCATTAGGCAACGGGGAACGCATATTTATTACGGCTAAACTTCCTGATTATATCCGTGTAGGTAACGGTGATGATGTTACCGAGAAATACATCTTCCTGACCACCTCACACGATGGCACGGGAAGTATTACCGCAGCGTTTACGCCTGTGCGTATCGTTTGTCAAAACACCCTCAACGCTGCATTAGGCAATATGTCTAACGTGGTACGCATCCGCCATACATCAGGTGCGAAACAACGTTTGGAAAACGCCCATAAAGTAATGGGATTGGCTAATCAGCTAAGTGTCCAACTGGAAGGAATATTCAACCAATGGACAAAGGTGCGTATCTGTGATGAAGAAGTAAAAAAACTTATTCAACTGGCACTTTGCCCCAATAAGGAAACATTGGACGCACTAAAAAAAGGTGCTGATGATGAACTGTCAACCGTCTTTAAAAATACGGTGGAAGATGCCTTTGCCTATGCAATGATGGCAGATACACAACAGTTGAACACCACCAAAGGAACCGTGTTCGGGGCATACAATGCGGTAACAGGCTACTATCAGAATGTACGCAGCTACAAGGATGATGAAAGCAAGTTGCAATCCATTGTGATGGGTGGTACGGCGCAGGGTAAAGCACAGCGAGCATTTGAATTGTGCAGCCAGTTTGCAAAGGATGGTGCAGACGTGCTTGCATTGAACTAAAGTAACAGGACAGGCAGCAATGCTTGTCCTTATTATCCACTTACAAATCAGGTATATGAAACCGTTAGATAATTTGATAAACGTAGAGAAAGCAAAGTTGCTGCATGAACTATTTCCGCAGGAAATACCCGCTTTATTGGAGTACACTAACAATATGTGTCTTACTATTCAGGAGGACGAACAGTTAATACGAAGCCAGTGGGAAAACGGATTCCTGACCATTGAAGCATGGTTATCCTTTGTTGAAGAAGTCGGGAATAAGATAAGCAGGTATGGGAAACGACTGCATACGCAAAGCCGCTTATTTGCTGACCAACTTTTTGATGGCTATGTCGCATTGTATATGGTGCATTGTATGACCTTATACACCACTATAAGAAAGCACAGCAATCCTAAGTTCACATTAGCCATTGATCTATTATTTAACCCATAAAATACAAGGTTATGGAAGCATTGATAAAACTATTAGAAGCTATGCCATATCCGACTATGTTTTTTGTCGGTTTAGCAATCAGGTTGTTTGTTGGTATGCGACAATTCAACCGCAGGGGCTTAGGTGGGTTACAGCATTTCAATAACTATTTCGTGGGATTAATCACACTTGCAATAGAATGGGTATTGAAATGGGCAGCATTAGCCCTGATGCTGTTTGGGCTGTGGGGATGGCTGTTTCGATAAAACATTATTGAAACAAAACTATACAGGGCTGTACAGAAATTCTAATAACAAAAAAAAATGAACAATGGAAACAACAAATTTTTTCAGCAGCGTAGCTGCATTGAATATAACAGGCGACCTGCAAGTAACTATACGGAAGGGTGCAGAAAGTAACTGGATAGTATCGGTTATGCTCAACAATGAGCAATGCGGTGACGATGCAAGGAAACTGATACCGCCTCTTAATCTTAGAGGAAGTGCCGAAGAACTGGATAACGGTTTCTTTGAACGAATAACTGCACCAATACAGACCGCTTCAGGTTTAATGGTGGACATGGAAGGCTTTATGAAGCAGTTGGAAGAAGTGAAAAAACAATCTGCTATGGAAAAAGAAAAAGCAGATAGAGAGCGAAAGGAAAAAGAAGCCAGAGAAAAGACATACAAAGAAGCAATGCAGAAAGTGGATGAACTGGAGAAAGAAGGAAAATACAGGGACGCATGGATGAAAGTGCCTGACCCATCAGAATATCCCGAACAGGCAGAAACTATCCGCAAACGAAAATCATCCTTATCCGCAAAGTTTGCACCTGACCTGTTTGGTAGCAGTGCAACACCTGTAGCTGACGAGCAGCCACGAAGGGATGAAGCAAATGCGGAGGAAGAAGACAACGAAGAAAATACTGAAACAACTGAAGACGATTGGGAAGAAGAAATAAATCAATAATCTGTAAAACGAAAAGTCATGTTAATAGCAAAGCAATTAGACAGGGTTTTCCTGCTCAAAGAAAACGGAACGGATATAAGGCTTACAGACCCTGAACCTTCATGGAGCGTGGAAGCGGTGATGAACTTTTATGCCAATACCTATCCCATACTCACCACCGCCAAAATATCCGCACCACGAATTGAAGATGATACCGTACAGTATCGTTTTGAAAGCGTGATGGGAACAAAAGGTTAATCTTAAAATTTAAAGCAATGGAATATGCAGCACAATATTATATCGGGCATCATCCAAATGCCCCAAAAGCAAAGGCAAAGAAAGCTCTACAAACAGTTGGGCGAGTTCACAGCATGGGTACAAAGGACAAAAGACGCACACGAAATAAGCAAGGACAAACGCAGGTCAGTACCGCAACAGATGTTGCCAATGGTTTTTTAAGAACCACTTTCCTGCCTAAACTGGAAGCGATGAAAACGGTACAACCTGCTACCGAAGTGGAGAAAATAGAAGCTGATTTTTATTGTTCCCTATGTGCAGTTGCCAGGCATTACAGCGGCTTCGAGCCTATGGATACTCGGACGTTCGGCTATCCCTATAATATCGCCCTTTCTGTATGGGAAGTGCAGAACCATTTAAAACGGAGCGTTAAAAACTGGAACAGTTTGCAGTTGGTACAGGATGATAAGGGAAAGACCTTTTTCGTAAGCGAGGAGCAATACAATACAGGAACAACCTTGTTTTACATTCCCGTGATACCGTTATATAAAATGCTCAAAGAACCGAAAACAAAAAGAGCAGCCCGATTATTATTATCCGTATTTGCTTACCTGTATCATGTAGCTGATATACCTTATTACAGGCAGGAGGACTCTTACCTCTATTGGCAATATGAAATGATTGCCGATTGGATTGAACAGGATGATGAAGCAGAATTGGACAGTCGCAAAGAGGAATTAAATGTTGCTCAATGGTGCGGTGAAAAGATGGAGCAGAAAATATTCAAC